>CAIPQY010000352.1 GCA_903867275.1 uncultured bacterium
GATGCGCGGCCACATGGAGCGGCTTGCCGCGAAGCACCGCTGCATCAAGGAGCACCGCAACATCGGCCTGTTCGGCACCATCGAGCTGCGCAAGAACAGCAAGAACGAGCGGCTGGTGCCCTATGCCGGCGCGCATCCCGTGATGCCCAAGGTGGGCAAGTTCCTGAAGGACAACGGTCTGTTCACCGTGCTGCAGTGGAGCACGCTGATGTGCAACCCGCCGCTGTGCATCAACGAGGCGCAGATGGCCGAAGGCTTCGGCATCATCGACCGCGCGCTGGACCTGGTGGACGAGGTGTTCGAGGGGTGAGTGTGGGGTGTGGGCCGTGCGCCACACCAATACACTCGCCCGCATGAACGCCACCATTCTGCTGCTCGGCTCGGGTGAACTTGGCAAGGAATTCGCGATCAGCGCCAAGCGTCTTGGGTGCCGCGTGGTGGCCGTGGATCGCTATGCCGATGCGCCCGCCATGCAGGTGGCCGACGCGCACGAGGTGATCGACATGCTGGACGGCGCGGCCATTCGCCGCGTGGCGAAGCGTCACAAGCCGCACTTCATCGTGCCCGAGATCGAGGCCATCCGCACAGGTGAGCTGCTGCAACTGGAGAAGGCGGGCTTCAGCGTGGTGCCCAGCGCTTTTGCCGCGCACATGACCATGAACCGCGACGCCATTCGCGATCTGGCGGCGCGTGAACTGGGCCTGCCAACCGCGCGCTACGCCTACGCCGCAAGCGCCGAGGCGCTGGAGGCCGCCATTCTGGACAAGGCCGGCACCGGTCTGCCTTGCGTGGTGAAGCCCACCATGAGCAGCAGCGGCAAGGGCCAGTCGGTGGTGCGCACCAAGGCCGACATCGCCAAGGCCTGGAAGTGTGCCGTGACCAACATGCGCGGCGACCGTCGCGTGGTGATCGTGGAGCAGTTCATCGACTTCGACTACGAGATCACGCTGCTCACCGTGAAGCAGCGGCGCAGCCAGGGCGGCGGCACGCTGTTCGTGGAGCCGATCGGCCATCGTCAGGAACGCGGCGACTATCAGGAGTCGTGGATGCCCTGCCCCATGAAGCCCGCGGTGAAGCGCTCGGCGCAGCGCATGGCCAAGGCGGTGGTGGAGCGACTGGCCGGCCCCGATGGTGCGGGCATCTTCGGCGTGGAGTTCTTCGTGAAGGGCGATCGCGTGATCTTCAGCGAGCTGTCGCCGCGACCGCATGACACTGGCATGGTCACACTGCGCTCGCAGGACCTGTCCGAGTTCGACCTGCATGTGCGCGCCATTCTTGGTCTGCCCATTCCCGCCATTCGCTACAACGGCCCCACCGCAAGCGCCGTGGTGCTGGCCACGCGCGACAGCGAGCGAGCGCCGAGCTACAGCGGCATCGACAAGGCCATGGCCATTTCATCGGTGGAAGTGCGCATCTTCGGCAAGCCCACCACGCGCAAGCACCGTCGCATGGGTGTGGTGCTGGCGCATGGCGCCACCGCAACGGCCGCGCGCAAGACCGCGATGAAGGCCGCGGCGAAGATTTCGGTGCGTTAGCTCGTTGGCGGATGCGATCAGAACAATCAACTGGCTAGCATGAATGCATGACGAATCCGGGGAGTCATGAGCCAGTGCCACCAAGCGAAGACCTGCCAGAGGACATGCAGGCTGACCCACCCGCAGAAAATGCGTCCGCAGAAGTAGCGGCAACAAACATGCCCGGCTTGTGTGACCGCGGATCGCTGATTGATCTCACCACGTCAGGATTGCTTTTCGCGGGCATTGACCGAAGTATCGAACGAAGTGTGGACCGCAGCATCGACGAAGATCCTCTGAAGGGCCGCATTCGTTTCGCAGGTTTCCGCGCAACTCGAACGGGTGATCGTGTACTCAGGCTCATTCACATTCTGCTCGTGAACAAGTGTCTTTTGCCGAAGGCCTTGCAACGACT
Organism: uncultured bacterium; assembly: GCA_903867275.1. Lineage (GTDB taxonomy): Bacteria > Planctomycetota > Phycisphaerae > Phycisphaerales > SM1A02 > SYAC01. Next base: position 1,930 of record CAIPQY010000352.1, read on the forward strand.
GGGTCAAGCACCACTTCCACGTTCCTTGCGCAAGTTGTTCCAGCAACTGCAACGTGATGTCGCCGAGGATGTCTTTGCGAAGGTCTTGGAGAAGCATGAAAGGCGATTCGGCACAGTCGCGGTGCAAATGGTGCGCATGGGCGAGCCACTTCGTGGCATCGCGGGAAGCATCGAGCGCTATCTCACGCTCCGAGCGGACATAAGACGCTCGGGCGGGCTGTTTGCGCGTCGAGTCTTCTGCCGGCGAACACGGATCTTTGCCGCGACACTGGGTGCGGCATTCCAGATTTCCGGCGACCTGCCAAGCGCGATCCGGTGTGCGGCTGCCGAGTTGCCAAGGCGTTATCACGCCGGGATGTCCGATTGCCTGGAGCAGGTACTCCGCGGCAAGTCGATGCGCCAAGCGTTGCCCATACGAGGCCTGTTCAGTCCCGGCTTTGAGCTTGGCTTCATTCACCTCGCAGATCTGGGTGCAAAGGAATCCAGTTTGGCTGCCATCATGCAGCACTGCCTTGAGATGTGATGTCCACTGACACGCGAAGCGTTAGCCCGCGCGTCGCATGCGGTCATGCCGCGTGGGGCTGAACATCAGGTGCACGGCGCC
>CAIPQY010000353.1 GCA_903867275.1 uncultured bacterium
AGCCCGCCGAACGCTGACCGCACCGGAATCGGCGGCGACCCGCAGGGCGGTATCCATTGGTGTTTCCAGCCGCCTGAGCCGGTGCTGTAATCGTCGCCGTAGTGGTTCAGCCGTAGCGCCCATGCGTCGTAGTGGACCCACGAGATGCCCAGTTGCTCAACAACGCCGGCCGGCGTGACGTTCTGCAGGTTGCACTGCATCAGCGACACGCTGGCAAGGCCCCACGCAGTCGGGTGAGCGTCGAGCCAAGCAAGACCGTGGAACACGCCAGCGACGTCGAACCCGCCCTGGGCATCGAAGTCGGCCACGATGGTGTATTGGGCGTCAGGGGTGTGCTGCTGCACCCACTCTTGGCACGCCGTGCGGTACTCGGCCAGTGCTCGCGTCCTCGGGCCGGCGAACTCGCTCGTTAGCTGCGGCCGGCCGTTGAAACTTTCGTGGTAGCTGGCCCACGGATTCTCGTCGCAGAAGTCCACGAGCACGCCCGTGGTGCCGTCCGTGTTGTCGTTCGTTTCAACGTGCAGGTAGTCGCAGAACGTGCCGACCTGCTGCAGGTTCCGCTCCAGCGCCTCGGCACAGTTGCGGGCCAGCCCGACGCATGCCACAGGGCGACGGTTGCCCATGCCGGCCACGACAAGCCGGCTGTACTCGGCTTCAAATTCCGGCGTTACGCTGCCCAAATCCATTCGTGGCCCTTTCCTGCTTCCGGGTGCGGGTGCGGGAAGACGCTCACGCCCTCTTTGCCGATGCGTGCGAGCTGGTCCAGCACGACCTCCCTGCGGTCGTGGCTCTCGACCAAAAACCGGACGTTCAGCCAGCGAGGATCGAGCGCCCCCGCCAGGGCGTCGCCTTCGGCCCCCTCGATGTCGATCTTCACGAAGTCGATGTGCGGGTGAGCGAAGAGCAGATCGTCCAGCGTGACGATCGACACCCGAGAAATGCAGATCACGTCGCAGTTGCGTCCTGCGTCGCCCACCGGGTGTGCATCGAGCAGGCTGGATTGCAGCGTGCTGGTGCGTTGCCGCAGCACGCCGGCGCCGGTCGCAGCACCGACGGCACAATGCTCTTCGATGATGTTCACGGCATGATCGGTGGCCCGGTTGTGGCATCGGTCGTCCGGCTCCACAGCGACCACACGCTCAAAGCGCGACGCCAGCCAGAGGCTCCATTCGCCGTCGTTGGCACCGATGTCAAGGGCGGTGCGGCACTGGCCCGAGGTGATGGCACCGGCGATCGGCTCCAGCCATGGCTCAGATTGCATTAATTGTCACGCTCGTGCGTCCCTCCGTGCCGTAACATTTCTCCACGGACAGCGCCGCCACGCAGCTGTCGTTGCCCCACAGCTCGCCCAACGCGTCCAAAATCCCCTTGGCCAAGTTGTCGACGTCTGGGCGTGGCAGCGCCGGGGCCGTGGCCCTCACGCCCTTCTTGTTCAGGTGCGACATCGGCCGGGCGAACGTCGCCACGATCTCGACCGACAGCGGGTCGGTGCCGGGCACGACGCCAGCGGCCTTAGCACGCAGCTGCACCTCGGCACGGTAGGCGTGGATCGCGTGGCTAGCCGGGACGTAGGCACGGGCGAAGCCGCCCTGCGTGCTCACGCGAGGGCGTGGCTGCGGGACAGGATCGCCGGGGATGGTGAAGGTGATCACTGATTTTCACCTGCTCGGGCGGTTTCACTGCGTGGTGAATCTGAATCGTTCATGGTTGGTTATCCAATATGTCAATCGCTTCATCGATCCAATCACCGGCGAACGTCAACGCACAGGCCAGGGCCGCAATCGGGATCGTGACAACCCAGCAACACCAGGACAGCGCATAGAGGATTGCGGCGGCGCATCGGCGGATAGCACTCACTCCCCACCTCCCTGCCGCTTGTTTTTCCTGCGGCCCAGCCGCCCTGCAAAAAACGCGGCAGCGATTACAGCCACAAGAAACAGCAGCGCGGCCCATGCCTCTGGAGCGCCAGCCACCAACCCCCAGAAAAACACCAAGCAGACAACGTAGATGTTGTGCATCACTCCCCACCTCCCAGCCGCTTGATAACGTCACGGACAACCATTGCGGTCAC
>CAIPQY010000354.1 GCA_903867275.1 uncultured bacterium
GCAACAGTCCGTGGCGCGCCCCAACCGAAGATGAGACGGCCGCCTTCGTGGCGCGCGCGGTTGCCAACGGACAGTTCTGCAAGCGCCGAGGCACGAAGGGCCGCAACGCCATGGCCGCGTGCGGCCAACTCGGCAACGAGAACATCCGCAAGCGCAAGTTCGTGGATCTGCGCGTGGGCGACTGAGCGCCGCGCCGGGTCAGTTCCCGTTCGGAGCGCTTGCGGGAGCTTCCATGCTGGCGGACAGGATCTGCATCGCCGGCGGCACGGCGCGAGGCTGTGGCGCGGTCAACTTGCCCAATCGGCACAGCGCCATCGGCTCGAAGCCCGGCGCCTCCAGCGCGGCGGCGATCACCTTGGCGGCTGCTGCCTGTTCGGCGCCCTTGGCGGATGCGGCCTCGAACAGACCGGGCGGAAGCGGACGCACATCGAACGACGCTCCATACTGATGCGCGAACAGGCCGGCCTTCTGCATGCCTCGGCCGGCGTTGATCAGCGTCTGCGTGGTGGCGGTGGGACCGCGACCAGCGAGCACGATCGTGCAGCCCGGCCCCCACAGTGTCTTTGGACCGATGGCGGCGGCGAACGCCGGCGATGCGGCCGCCAGCGTCTCCACCGCCTTCATGAACTCGGCCCGCTTGTCGTCGGCGATCACCACGCCGGTGGTGTTCTGATCGATCAGACTGATGCGCGCCTTCTCCACGCACGCCACCTCGGGCTTGTACGCCGCGTCGAAGGCGCCACGCGGATCGGGACGCGTGAAGATGCCCAGCGCGCTCGCGAGGGCGTCGGGCGTCGGCTGCTTCTTCACCTGCCCCACGCGCACGGACATCACCACCAGATCGCCGCCCTCCTCGATCTTGGGATAGAAGACCGCGGTGCCCGCCATGCTGGCGGTGGCGAGGATGCCGATGCACTCGAGCGCTGCACCCGCACTGATGAACAGCGTGAAGTACTCATCGTCGCCGACGGGACTCTTGGCGCACCGCGTCGCGATGGTGCAGTCCAGCTTGGCGATCAGGCGCAGGTTGGCCAGCGCGCCGTAGTCGTCCGCCCAGCATGCGGCCATGGCGAACGGAATGGTCACGCCCTCCGACACGGAGGCCTTGCCTGTGCGCGGACGCGCCTGCATGCCACCCATGGGTGCCGCCGCGCCACCGGGCGGCGGCGTCACGCCCTGGGCCAGCGCCATCGGAGCGGCGATGAATGCGGGAAGGCAGGCGAGTAGGTCGCGGCGACGCATGGATGATTCGTTCATGGGCTTCATGGTGTGATGTGCGGACGGTTCAGGAGACGGGTCGGATCGCGCCGAGTTGCGGATCCCAGCGAAGTCGCAGTTCGGCGTTGCCTTCCACGAAGGACTGCAGCCAGTCGCCGGCCGCCTGCATGCGCCAGTCGCCGGCCGGGAAGGCGCTCGGGGCCTCGCCCACCGAGTCGCCGCGTTGCTGGCGCCGCTCGCGGGCGATGCGCGTGGCGCACCAGTCGGTGAATTCGCTTCGGCTGCACAGCAGATTGGGCGCCATCTGGTCGGCGATGCAGCGCGCCTGAAGCGCCAGCCACAGCGCATCGATGCGTGCGCGCACGGTCGCGTCCTCCAGAAGCTTGGCGTGCTCGTCGCGCGTGGGCGGCAGTTCGCGCGCGCGCCGCACGCACTCGGCGATGCGGTCGCCATGCTGACCGGCGACCGGACTGGGCAGGAAGCGCACCTCGCGCACCTCGGACGCCCGCTCGGGCTTCCGACGCACCAGTTCCATCAATGCGTTGTCCGGAATCACCACGCGCTGGGGCTGGTCCATCTCGCGCGCAAGTTCCCTGCGCAGCAGCACCAGTTCGCGCAACAGCGTGGTGGCGGCGGGCCGCAGCGGCTCGCCGCGGCTGGCACGACGCATCTGGCGCTCGGGATCGAACTCGCTCTCGCCCGCCAGCTGCGCGGCGCTCTCCTGCAGCACCCACTGCAGGCGTCCGCATGATTCCAGCTGCCGACGCACAGCGTCCCACGCCATGGGCAGGTAGCGCACATCATCGGCCGCGTAGTGCAACTGGCTGGCGGTGAGGGGTCGGCGATCCCATTCGGTGAAAGTGTGTGCCTTGCCAAGGCGAAGTCCGACGAAGGTTTCCAGCGTGGTGCCGAGGCTGCTCGGCCACGGCAGACCGATCATGCTGACCGCGATCTGCGTGTCCACCACGTTCTCGATCGAGCGCCCAAGCGCGTCGCGCACCGCGCCGATGTCCTGCTCGCCGGCGTGCACCAGCGTGGTCACGGCCGGATCCGCCGCCACCTCGTAGATGGGACGCGGGTCCAACCCCTCCAGCGGATCGATCAGCGCCACGCGCTCGGCCGTGGCCACCTGGACCAGACAGATGCGTGGGCGAAAACTCTCCTCGCCGATGAACTCGGTGTCGAAGGCCAGCAGGCCCACGGCGCGCGCATGCGCGGCGAACGCTTCCACCTCGGCCGCGCTGCGAAGCACTTCATGCTCGCCCTTGGGCACCAGCGGATGATCGATGCGCGGCCCGTGACCTTCCTGGCCATGCTCACGCTCGGCGCTTTCGTGATGACGGGCTCGCTGGCGTCGGCGGTGGTTCACGCGGGGTCCTGCAGGGTGCGGACCTCAAGCGTAGCGGATGCCGCGCGCGCTCACGCCTTCGTGTCGGGCGGCGATTTGCCGCGGCGCCGGGGCTTGGGTGCGTCGCCGGACAGCAGGCGCTTGGTGCGCAGCAGGTGGTGATAGTGCTGCGCGAACCGGTGCGCCTCGTCGCGGATCGCCTGGCACAGCTGCAGGCCACCATGGTTGCGGCTGAGGCGCAGCGGTTCGGGGTCGTTGGGCAGGTGCAGCAGCTCCTCGCGCTTGGACAGGCCGATCACCATCGCGGGCCGCACCGGCACATCCTCGAGCGCTTCCAATGCCGCGGCCAGTTGCCCGGGTCCGCCGTCGATCAGCAGCACATCCGGCATCAGCGCCGGCTCATCCCCGGCATCACGAAAGCGCCGGCTCACCACCTCGCGGATGGCCTGATAGTCGTCGTTGGTGACGCTCTTCACCTGGAATCGGCGGTAGCGGTCCTTGAACGGGCGACCGTCCACGAAGCACACCAGGCTGCCCACCGTGTCGCCGCCTGCGAGGTGCGCGATGTCCACCGCCTCCACGCACCGAACCTCGCGCTCCAGACCCAGTGTGCGCTGCAGGCTTCGGCATCCAGCCTTCGGATCCATGGCGGACAGCGTGACCTCGGGCTGCCAGTCGTACTCGCCTTCGCTGCCGCGGCGCTCGCGCTCATCCAGTTTCTCGATGGCCTGGATCTGGTCTCGCAGCACGGCGGCCGCCTCGTAGCGACGCTCCGTCGACGCCACCTCCATGTCCGCGCGCATCTCGCGCAGCATCACGCTGCGCTTGCTCTCCAGGAAGCGGCAGAAGCGCTCGATGTCCTCGCGATAGCGCGTGGCCGAGATGCGGTTGCCGCAGGGCGCCGTGCACTGGTCGATGTTGGCGAGGATGCAGGGACGAAAGGACTGGTTGCCCGGATGGTCACTGCGGATGTCGAGCTCGCAGGTGCGGAACTGGAACACGCGCTGCAGCAGCTGCATCGAATGTCGCAGCGCGGCGCCGCTGGTGAACGGTCCGTACACGCGCGCACCCTTGAACCGCGGATGGGCCGGATCGCGCGTGATGTACACGCCAGGGAATTCATCACGGATGGTGACGGCGAGATACGGGAAGCTCTTGTCATCGAGCAGTCGCGCATTGAAGCGCGGCTTGAGATCCTTCACCAAGCGCGCCTCCAGCAGGAGCGCCTCCCACTCTCCCTCGCACGGGATGTGGTCGATCTCCACGATCAGTTCCAGCATGGGCTGCTTCCGCGGTCCCAGGTCGGTGCTTGGCAGGAAGTAGCTGC
>CAIPQY010000355.1 GCA_903867275.1 uncultured bacterium
CTACTTCCGCATCCGCGACATGCCGCTGGCCGCCGACGCCTACGACCTGTTCGTGCAGAACTATCCGCGCAGCCGTCAGGTGGTGAAGGCCAAGCTTCGCCTGATCTACAGCTACTACGCCGAGTTCAAGGGGCCGCAGTTCGAGGGCAAGGGACTGGAAGAGGCCACGGCACGACTGAAGCAGCTGCAGGCCGACGAGCCCGCCGTGGCGCAGAAGATCGGCGCCGACGCCCTGCTTGTGCGCATCTACGAAAGCGAAGCCTCGCGCCTGAAGTCGCAGGCCGACTGGTACATCCGCGTGAAGGACTGGATCGCCGCCGAGCTGATGATCCGCTCGCTGGTGAAGAAGTACCCCAACTCGATCGCCGCCATCGAGGCGCTTCGCATGGTGCCGGAGGTGATCGAGAGGCTGCCCCTGAGCATCACCAAGCAGTGCCCCGACTACGCCGCGCTTCGCAAGGCCATCGTGGGTGTGAGCGGCACCGAGCCACCGGGCGTTGCGCCCGCGGTGGAGACGCCCCTTCCCGCCAAGGCCGAAACCAGTCCCGAGACGCCGGTGCAGGGCGCCGTGGAACCCGACCCCAATGCCGCGCAGGGCCCCACCAATCAGGTGCCACCACGAGGCACGCCATGAACCTGCTCCGCGTGATCGCCTTGCTCTGCGTGGCACTGGCCAGCTGCGAAGGCTCCAAGGGCTGGAACACCGGCGCCAAGATGCCCACGAAATATCGCTCGATTGCCGTGCCGGTGTTCACCAACACCACCTACGATCGACAGATCGGATACCACCTCACCGAAGCGCTGCAGAAGCGCCTGCAACAGGCCAGCCCCTACGCGATCATGGGCGAAGGCAGCGCCGACACCGTGCTGCGCGGCAAGGTGACCAAGGTGGACATCAAGCAGATCAGCCAGAGCCTGGGCACGGGCCTGAGCGAGGAAGTGGGCTACACCGTCACGATGGATTGGGAGTGGGTCGACATGCGCACCGGCAAGGCCATCGTGGCGCGAAACGGCTTCGCGTCGAGCGGCATGGTGGTGGCAAGCCGCCCGCAGGCCGAACCCCTGGATCTTGCGCGCTACGGCGCGGTGCAGCGACTGGCCGATGACATCGTGGCCAACATGCAGGCCGATTGGTGAACACCATGCGAACCATTGAATCGAACGCGTCGAATCCCCCGCCCATGTCCTTCGCGAAGCAGGATCCAGGCGCGGGCGGTCGGCCCGGCCCGAAGCGACCCGGCCAGCAGCCGCCATCGGCGCAGAAGCCGCCGCGCCAATTGATGACGTGGATCACCGTCGGCCTGCTCTTCCTGCTCATGTGGGTGGTGGTCAGCGGCAGCAGTTCGCGCGGCACCACCGTGAACAGCTGGCAGGACTTCATGGTGATCGCCAAGGAAGATCGCCTGGAGCCGAACTCCGTCACGCTGCAGAGCGACCGCATCAACGCCGAGGTGAAGCCCGGCACCAAGGGATTCGCGAGCACCGGCGACAAGCCCACGCCGATCAGCGTGGCCATCGCGCCCACCGCGCACCAGAAGTACATGGCCGATCTCGATGCCGCAGGCGTGTCCTACAAGGTGGACATGGCCACCGGCGCCGTGTCGCAGGTGCTGATCACCATCCTGCCCACCGTGATCGTGCTGGGTCTGCTGTGGGTGCTCATCACGCGAAGCATGCGCGGCGCAGGCGGCGGTCCGGGTGGCATGCTCGGCGGCTTCGGCCGCAGCCGCCACCGCGTGAGCAACAAGGAGAGCGCGCAGGCCACCTTCGCGGACGTGGCCGGCATCGACGAGGCGAAGGAGGAAGTCTCCGAGATCGTGGAGTTCCTCAAGAATCCCAAGCGATTCCAGAAGCTGGGCGGTCGCATTCCGCGCGGCGTGCTGCTGGAAGGCCCTCCGGGCTGCGGCAAGACGCTGCTGGCCAAGGCCATCGCGGGCGAGGCCGACGTGCCCTTCTTCAGCATCAGCGGCAGCGACTTCGTGGAGATGTTCGTGGGCGTGGGCGCCAGCCGCGTGCGCGACCTGTTCAAGCAGGCCAAGGACAACTCGCCGTGCATCATCTTCCTGGACGAGATCGACGCCGTCGGTCGTCGTCGCGGCGGCGGCTTCTCGAGCGGCGGCCATGACGAGCGCGAGCAGACGCTGAACGCGATCCTGGTGGAGATGGACGGCTTCGAGGCCAGCGATCAGGTGATCGTGATCGCCGCCACCAACCGCGTGGACGTGCTCGACCCCGCCCTCACCCGCCCCGGTCGCTTCGACCGCGCCGTGGCCGTGCAGTTGCCCGATGTGGCCGGCCGCCGGCAGATCCTGAGCGTGCACGCGCGCAAGGTGAAGATGAACGCCGACGTGGACCTTGAGAAGCTGGCGCGCAGCACCCCCATGTTCAGCGGCGCCGACCTGGCCGCCATCATCAACGAGGCAGCGATCCTTGCCACCATGGCGAACAAGGAGTCGATCGAGATGACCGATCTCGACGAGGCGCGCGACAAGATCCGCTGGGGCCGTGCCAAGCGCAGCCGCAAGGTGGAGCAGCAGGAGCGCATCGCCACCGCGTATCACGAGGCTGGCCACGCCGTGCTGCAGACGCTGCTGCCCGACGCCGACCCGCTGCACAAGGTCACCATCATCCCGCGCGGCCAGGCGATGGGCGTCACCTTCAGCCTGCCCGAGAAGGATCGCTACGGCTACGCCAAGCGCTACCTGCAGGCCACCATGCGCGTGCTGTGCGGCGGCCGCCTGGCCGAAGAGAAGAAGACCGGCGACGTGTCGAGCGGCGCCTCGATGGACATCAAGATGGTCACCGCGTACGCGCGCGCCATGGTGCTGGAATGGGGCATGAGCGACCGCCTCGGCTTCGTGCGCTACGCGGGCGACGACAGCCGCGAAGCGCTGCTACCCGACAAGGACTACAGCGACGACACCGCACGCATGATCGACGAGGAGATCCGTCGCATGGCCGACGAGGCCTACACCGATGCGCGCCGCATGGTGGAGGATCACTGGACCCAGATCGTGGCGGTGTCCGAGGCGCTGCTGCGCCTGGAGACGCTGCAGCGCGACGAGGTGGAGCGCCTGATGCGCGGCGAAACGGTGGAGCGGCCAACCGTGGCCGAGATGCTGTCGAAGCCGGCGATCGCCCCCACCGTTCCAGCGGTCAGCGACGAACCGCCCATGGGCAACGTGGTGCCGCGACCGGCCTGACGCGAACGCACACCGATTGAAA
>CAIPQY010000356.1 GCA_903867275.1 uncultured bacterium
CATCTTTCTGGATTCCTTGGGAGAGAAGTTGGTGCTGACTGGGAGCCGCCACATTGCTGTGTCGTGGTGAAGCGGGACCCGTTTGCCGTCACAATGTGCCCCGGATGCCGTCTTGAACAAGTGTCGGTGTGAAATGTTTCACAAATTGCTGATTCGTGGGTTCAAGGAGAACCGTTTCATTCGTCTTATAACATTTGCATTCGATACCACGCCTTGCAAACAAGCATCGCGATTGATTCAGTCGCAATGCAAACTTTCGTTTCATGAATAGCTGAGGAGAAGGACTGCGACATCGCCACTGTCCACGCAGCCACTTTGATCGAGGTCAGCGATGCTGCCGTCACAGATGCCGAACTCCAGCAGCATCACGGACAGGTCGCCGCCACCGACAAGCCGGTCACCGTCCAGGTCGCCGAACGGGGCGGCGGTGCACACCACGGCTTCGATGGCGAAGTTGTCCACGGCGGCCTTCACCTGGCTGTCGCCGGCACCCAGGTCCTCGGCACGCACCTTGATGCGCATGAGGGAGGAGGGTGTGATGAGCGTCTCCAGTCGGTAGGAGCGGTTCGTCCAGTTGTGGCTCTGGTAGATCGCGTCCACCGTCAACCAGCTGATGCCGCCGTCGTTGCTCACCTGAATCGTCAGCGGATCCTCGCTCGGATTGGCGCCGGTGTTGTTGCTGAGGAAGGTGGTGATCCCCAGCATCAGGGTCTCGGCGCCCTGCGCATCGAACACGGGCGACAGCAATTCGGTGTAGCCGCCATCCATGTCGTTGCAGCCGCTCGTGATGGCGCCGGTCACGTAGCTCTTGTACGAGCCGCCCAATGTGTTGGGGCCGTTGCAGGTGTTGCTGGTGGATGGCGCGATGCGCATCCAGCCACCCTTGGAGGGGCCCAGATTGCCGGCGGTGGTGAAGTTGGTGGTGGTTCCGTCGAAGTCATCCACCAGCACCATCGCGGAGGAGATCTGGCTGATGGCGGACAGCAGTTCGGTGGGCGCGTTGGACGGACTCGTGATGGCCGTGCCACCCGTGCTGCTCGCCTGGAAGTAGTACTGCACCGCGCTCTTGCAGGTGGTGGCGGGGAAGGTGGCACGGTAACTGGTGCCGCCAAGGCTGGTCAGCGGAATGGCCGTGAAGGCGCCGCTGTTGCCCTCGCGGAAGAACATCTTCTGCGAGTTCGCCAGGATCTGGCTCGAAACAGGCCGGATGGTGAGATCGAACGTCTGGCTGCCCGATGGGTCGATCGAGGTGGGCAGCGCGTTCGGGAACTCGATCAGCAGCAGGGCGATCGAGGGTGAGGAGAGGCCGTGCCTGTTGAAGGCCTGCGAGATGGCGTTGTAGTTGGGCGTGCCGTCGGCGATCACGCCGTTGCCGCCGTTGCTCACCGCATCGTCCAGCGTCAGGAAGTCCGCGGTGATGTCAGGTCCGATGTCGCTCTGGCCCGCGTGCAGCGGTACCGAGTTGATGGCGAGATTGGCAAGCTTGCTGCGATAGGTGGTGGGGTACGTGGCCGCGAAGCTGTTGCGGAGATCCCACACGCAGCCGGAGATCACCTGGCCCCAGGCGTGGATCTCACTGCCGCAGGTGCTGCCCGAGGCGCTGCCGATGCAGCTGTTGGACGCGTTTCGGATGCCGCTGGTGCAGTTGCCCGAGAAGAAGCCCACGCCGAGCAGGGGTTCGTCATTCATCAGCACCGCGATCACGTCGCCGATGCCTTCGCCGTACTGGGCCTGGCCACTGCCAGCCACATTCACCACATGGTGACCGAATTCATGGTGCACCACGCTGCTGAAGCCCGTGTTGTTGCAGCCGCCGCTCGCGGCGAAGAAGTTGATGCTGGCACCGTCGTAATAGGCGTTGCACGAGTCGGCGATGTTGGTGTAGATCGGCCAGGAAGTCTGCTTCGAAATCGTCGGGTAGTTGGCGTTGGCCGACAGGATCAGGTCGCGCACGAGATTCGATTGGTAGTAGCAGTTCACCTGCGCTGTCTGCAGTTCCACGGGCGTGTTGTTGAAGGTGAAGCTGGCCACGCCGCCATTGGCCACGCTCTGGCTGGACACGGATGCCAGGGCGTTGCCGCCAGCGTCGATCACGCGGAAATAGCGGCCGGCCAGCGTGGGGGCCACGGTGGTGGCGCCGGTGCCGCTGTAGGTGGCCGCATACGCGCCGTTCACGTCGGCGTAGTTCACG
>CAIPQY010000357.1 GCA_903867275.1 uncultured bacterium
GACCGGGCCCGCTGCGTGGAGGACGACGCCGGGTTCTCCGCGCGCATCCGCATGCCCTGACGGGGCGCCGGGACGCCTTTCGGCGCTCAAATCCTTCCGGTACCTCGACCTCCGGAATCCCGGACGACTCTTCCTTGAAAGGGGGGCTGTGCCTATACTGGCCCGGCTCTCGCCTCCGATTTCATTTTCACGAGGAAACGCATGGCTCCCAAGCTTCCGATCTACATGGACAACGCCGCCACCAGCCGCTGCGACCCCCGCGTCGTGGAGGCCATGCTGCCCTACTTCACCGAGAAGTACGGCAACAGCTCCAGCCGCAACCACAAGTTCGGCTGGGAAGGCGAGGAAGGCGTGGAGACCGCGCGCGAGCAGGCCGCCGCGCTGATCGGCGCCAACGCCAAGGAGATCATCTGGACCAGCGGCGCCACCGAAGGCAACAACCTGGCCATCAAGGGTGCAGCGCACATGTACGCCAAGGCGCCCGAGGGTCAGCCCAACCGCGGCCACATCATCACCGCGGTGCACGAGCACAAGGCCGTGCTGGATCCCTGCAAGCGACTGCAGCGTGAAGGCTTCGAGGTCACCTTCCTCGAGCCCAAGGCCGACGGCATCATCACCGCCGCCATGGTGAAGGCGGCCATGCGCCCCGACACCATCCTGGTCAGCATCATGTGGGCCAACAACGAGATCGGCACCATCAACGAGGTGCCCGAGATCGGCAAGCTGTGCCACGAGCGCGAGGTGATCTTCCACACCGACGCCACGCAGTGGGTCGGCAAGATGCCCACCGACGTGGAGCGCGACAACATCGACCTGCTCAGCTGGAGCGGCCACAAGATCTACGGACCCAAGGGCGTGGGCGCGCTGTACGTGCGTCGTCGCAAGCCCCGTGTGCGCCTGGAGGCCATCTTCGACGGCGGCGGCCATGAGCGCGGCATGCGCAGCGGCACGCTGAACGTGACCGGCATCGTGGGCTTCGGCAAGGCGTGCGAGCTGTGCAAGGCCGAGATGGACCGCGACGGCGAGCGTCTGCTGAAGCTGCGCCGCAAGCTGGAGACCGAACTGGCCAAGCGCATCGAGGTGACGCAGGTGAACGGCCACGCCGACAAGCGCCTGCCCAACATCGCCAACATCAGCTTCGGCTTCGTGGAGGGCGAGAGCCTGCTCATGGGCATCAAGGACATCGCCTGCAGCAGCGGCAGCGCCTGCACCAGCGCCAGCCTGGAGCCCAGCTACGTGCTGAAGAGCCTGGGCGTGGGCGACGAGCTGGCCCACAGCAGCCTGCGCCTGTCGCTGGGCCGCTGGACCACCGAAGAGGAAGTGGACTACGCGATCGAGAAGATCACGAAGGCCGTGCATCACCTGCGCCAGATGAGCCCGCTGTTCGACCTGTACAAGGAAGGCGTGGACATCAGCAAGATCGAGTGGCAGACGCACTGAGGTGCGCGAAAGGACCCAACCATGGCATACAGCGACAAGGTCATCGAGCACTACCAGAACCCGCGCAACGTGGGCAGTTTCGGCAGCAGCAAGGACGTGCAGACGCGCACCGACGTGGGCGTCGGCATCGTGGGCGCCCCCGAGTGCGGCGACGTGATGCAGCTGCACATCAAGGTGAGCCCGCAGGGCATCATCGAGGACGCCAAGTTCAAGTGCTTCGGCTGCGGCAGCGCCATCGCCAGCAGCAGCCTGGCCACCGAGTGGATCAAGGGCAAGACCGTGGATGAGGCCCTGAGCATCAAGAACACCCAGATCGTGGAGGAGCTCAGCCTGCCGCCGGTGAAGATCCACTGCAGCGTGCTGGCCGAGGACAGCATCCGCACGGCGATCGAGGACTGGAAGAAGAAGAACGGCATCGCCAGCACCACCCAGGCCACCGCGGCCGCCCACTGAACCAAGGAGAGCACCCATGCCCGTCAACGTCACCGAAACCGCCGCCCGTGAGATCGACGCCATCATCCGCCAGCAAGGCCTGGACGCAGACAAGGTGCGCCTGCGCGTGGGCGTGAAGGGTGGCGGCTGCAGCGGCTTCAGCTACCTGCTCGACCTGACCGAAGTGCAGAAGGAGAGCGACGAGCTGTGGGAGTTCAGCTACGCGCGTCGCCCCGATCCGAAGGCCGCCAGCGCCCAGGGTGGCGGCGTGGCCACCGCCACCGGTGCCGAGCCCTTCACGGTTCGCGTGATCTGCGACCCCAAGAGCTACCTGTACCTGAACGGCACCACGATCGACTTCAAGGATGAGATCATGGGCCGCGGGTTCGTGTTCAACAACCCCAACGCCAACAGCACCTGCGGCTGCGGCAGCAGCTTCAGCGCCTGAGCGCGTTCGAAGCGCGCTGCACGGACAGGCTGTCACGTTGAGGAACGCGGGCACACGCATGACGTTCTC
>CAIPQY010000358.1 GCA_903867275.1 uncultured bacterium
CACCACTGCCAGCGTGCCTTCGCTGCCGCACACCAGCGTGGCCAGGTTCACCTTGTCGAAGGTGCCGGGTGTGCAGCGCTCGAGTTGATCCAGCAGCAGGTCCACGTTGTAGCCATCCACATGGCGCTTGATGTTGGGCACGCGGCGACGGATCTCTTCGCGCAGCGGCAGCACGATGGCCGCCAGTCGCGTGACCATGTCGCGCTGGCGCGGATCGCGCTCGCAGCTGCCCTCTTCAAGACGCGCAGGCGTGCCATCGGGCAGCAACACGTCGAGCGCGATCAGGTTCTCCACGGTGCGCCCGTAGATGATGCTGCGCGCGCCCGCGGAGTTGTTGCCGATCATGCCGCCGATGGTGGCGTGACTGCTGGTTGCCACATCGGGTCCGAAGAAGAGCCCCTTGGGCGCCAGGGCCGCGTTCAGCTGATCCAGCGTCACGCCAGGCTCCACCGTGGCGGTCATGGCCTGCTCGTTGATGTCGATCACGCGGCGGCAGTGCGCGCCGAAATCGAGCATCACCGCGAAGTTGACACACTGCCCTGCAAGACTGGTGCCACCGCCGCGCGGCAACAGCGGCAAGCCGCGCTCGGCGCAGAAACGCACCACGCGCTCGGTCGCCTGCACGCCGTTCAGCACCACCACGCCGATGGGTTCCACCTGAAAGATGCTGGCGTCGGTGGCGTACAGCATGCGGTCATGACGACCGAAGCGCACATCGCCCGCTCCCAGCAGTCGCAGTGATTCGGCAAGTTCCACGCGCGCCTGCTCGTCACCCGACAGCACACGCAGCGAGGCTGCCTGTGTGGCGGTGGTGGCGGAGGGCACTGCGGTCATGGCGTTGAAGGAATGCTATCCCCGCTCTTGGGCTTGGGCGATTCGCCGTCGGTCGCCTGGGCATCCGCGGGCGCGGCGTCCTTCGCCTTGGGCTTCTTCGCCTTTGCGGGCAGCGCATCTTCGACGCGATCCACGCGACGGCGCCCTTCGACAGGCACCATCCACACGCTGCTCTCCATCTCGGCGGGCTCGAAGTGCATCTTCCAGGTGATGCGGCCGTTGGCGGGCACGCGCGGACCGCTGGTGATGGTGCGCTCGGCCTCGATCAGCTTGGGGGCGCGCTCGCCACGGAAGCGAAGCATCCAGGTGCCGCGCGGCCCCTGCAGCTGCGCCTTCACGCCGCCGTCATCCTGCACCTCGACCGACTTCACCTCAAGCGCGCCAGCCTCGGGATCGAACACGCGCAGCGCGTCGGCCTCGGGTGCAAGTGCCAACCCAGGCTGCGGCCACGGCATCTCGGCGAAGTTGGTGTTCCACGCAGCAAGTCGATCCTTGCCCACCGTGCGATCCACCGCCGCATCGCCGGCCTCGTGGGCCGCCTTCAGGCGATCGCCATCAAGCACCACCGTCAGGCCGCCCTGACGGAACGCCACCTTGGGAATGCTGGCCTCCCACGCGATCACGCACGGCTCCACGCTGGCCACGCCCTCGCGTGCAGCCTCGCTGACCACGACCTGCGTGGCCACGGCCGCCGCAGCGGGCGTGTTGCGCCATGCGTGCAGCACGGCCTGCAGCCGGGGCACATCCGCCTGCCCTGCGGCAAGCGCCACAGCCAGCAGTGCTGCGTGCATCAGCCCTTCGAAGCGGGCACGGCCGCAGGCGCCGCCAGCGACGCTTCGCTTGCCTTCTTCAGGTCCTCGACGAGCGTGGGCACCAGACCCATGTGCACGTCGGCGATCTTGCCCTGCGGGTCGATCACCACCGTGAAGGGAATGCCCTGCACGCCGTAGGCCTTGCTGATCGAATTGTCGGCGTCGACCAGGGTGGGGAAGCTCAGCGCCTTCTTCTTCCAGAACGCGTCGATCTTCGACATGCGGTCGGCGGTGCCTTCATCCTCTTCCATGGTGTTGATGCCGAACACCTTGATGGGCTTGCCGCTGGCGGCCGCCCACTTGGCGAACTCGTCGAGCTTCGGCAGACCCTTCATGCAGGGACCGCACCAGGTGGCCCAGAAGTCGATGATCACCACGCTGCCCTTCAGGCTGGCCAGGCTCACTTCGGTGCCGTCGCTGGTCTTCAGCTTGAAGTCGGGCGCATCGCCGCCGGTGTCGAGCGACATCTGCAGCTTGTCGGGCGAATCCACCGCCTTGCGACCCTTGGCGTCGAACGCGATGGGCGTGGGCAGGTTGGTGTCGTAGGCCGTGGAAGCGACCTTCATGTTCACCGCGATGCGCAGGCCTGCGGGCGCTCCGGGCGGAACGGCGGAATACTCGATGCCGGCGAGTCGACCACCCTTGGGGTCGATCGAAACCTGCATCTCGCCACCACCCTCACCGGACATGAGCACCAGATCCGGCGAGCCATCCTTGCCGGCGCGGAAGCCGGTCACCTTGGGGCTGGCCACGAACATGGAACCCACCGCATCGGCGGCCTTGGAAGCATCACCACCGCGCAGCTGCAGTTCGGGCAGCGGCATGCCGGCGCCACCGAACACCGAGGCCATCACTTCGCTCAGCGTGCCGGCCTTGGTCACCTTCAGGTACTTGGTGGGCGCGTCGTTCACTTCCATGTACAGATCGTCGCCGAGACGCGTGAGCTGCATGCCGGGCACGGTGAGCATGGCCGAGTTGTTGGGACCGAAGCCGATCGACAGATCCTGCGTCTGATCGTTGCCCGGAATCTTCATGGTGAGCGAGATCTTGTCCTGCACGGCGACCGGCGTGGTGTACGCCTTCACCAGTCCGTCGATCAGCGCCTGACCCTTGGCCACCGCGTCCGCCGAGGTCTCGTCCTTGGTCCAGCTCTTGCTGAGCGGCTCCACCTTGTCGAAGCCGGGCGGCAGATCCATGGGCGCGCCATCCTGCGGGCCGTCCATCTGCATGTCGCCGCCCTGCATGGGCTGGCCCTGCACTTCGACGGGCGTGCCCTTCACTGGAACGCCGGCGGGCATGCCCTGCGCCAAGGCAAGGGTGGAGGTGACGAGCAGGCTGACGAAAGTGGACAGGCTTCGCATGCGATCTCCGGTGGCCGTGTGGGCCCGTTGCAGCGCGGCGACCGTCGCGGCCCGGGTCACTTCCGCAGTGAACCCAAGCGAGGCAGCGAAACAGGCGCCAACGCAGCGAGGAGGGAGTGTACCGAGCGCCCGTTTCGCGGGTCGATGCGCGCGGGTTCGATCTCGTGCAGCGGAACCAGCACGAATGCGCGTTCGGCGAATCGCGGGTGCGGAACATGCAATCCGGCCTCGCTGAGCACCTGATCGCCGAACAGCACCAGGTCCAGGTCGATGCTGCGCGGGCCTCCATGCACGCCACTGGTGCGCGCGCGACCCAGCGCCGCTTCCACTTCGAGCATGGCCTGCAGCAGCGCGTGCGCGCTCAGCGCGGTGTCGCCGCTCATCACCGCGTTGGCGAAGGCGCCACCATCGGTGGGCTTCTCTGGTGGCGTGTCGTACACGCTGCTGCAACGGATGTCGCGCAGCAAGCCGAGGCGTTCCACTTCCAACGCGGCGCGCTGCAGATGCGCCAGCCGATCGCCGGTGTTCGAGCCAAGCGCGATCACCGCGCGAACGGGCGCGGGGTCAGCCACCTTCGGGCCACTCCCAGATGAAGGTGGCGCCGAAGTGCTCGCGTTCGGCCACGGCCAGTCGCAGCAGCACAAGCGCCGTCTTGGCCGCGCGGTCGCGCACGATGGCGCGCTCGCCGGGGTACTTGAAGCGACGCACCGATTCGAAGCCTGGCCCGCTCACGCCGATGTACACCGTGCCCACGGGCTTGGCATCGCTGCCACCATTGGGGCCAGCCACGCCGGTGATGCTTGCGGCCCAATCGGCGCGCAAGCGTTCGCGCACGCCACGCGCCAACGCTGCGGCCACCGGCGCACTCACCGCCCCATGCTCCGCGATCAACGCCTCGGGCACGCCACACAGGTCGCGCTTCGCTTCGTTGGCGTAGGTCATCAACCCACCCAGGAACCACGCGCTGCTGCCGCTCTCCGCTGTGACCAGCGAACCAGCCAGCCCGCCCGTGCAACTTTCGGCAAGCGCCATGGTGAGGCCGCGTTCCCGCAACGCCGCGCCCAACGCTCCGGCCAGCGTGGTGGTGCCGCGACCGAATGCGAAGGGCTTCCAC
>CAIPQY010000359.1 GCA_903867275.1 uncultured bacterium
AGGCGCCGAAGGAGATCGAGCCGCACTTCCGCAAGCACGTTGAAGAGGAGCAGCTGCGCGAACTCGAGCGCCTGTGGTATCGCCTCGATGAACGCAGCCTGTTCGCGCGCCGCCTGCTGCCGCTGATCGAACGCCTGAGCGAGCGCTATCAGGTGGAGCAGCTCGCCTCGCGCTACGCCTTCACCGGCCGCCAGGAAATGGATGTGACCAAGGCGCTCGAGATCAAGGAAGAACTCGAGACCATCGACCAGCTGCTGAAGCAGCTCAAGCAGGCCATGAAGGACGCGCGCGTGGGCCGCATCGACATGGATGCGCTGGCGCAGTTCGCCGACGAGAACCAGATGAGCGAACTCTCGCGCATCGCCAAGCAGATCGAGGAACTGGCGCGTCAGGCCGCCGAACGCGAAGGTCTGGAGCGCGGCCCCGAAGGCTGGCGCGTGTCACCGAAGGCGCTTCGCCTGTACCAGCAGGGCCTGCTGAAAACGATCTTCGAAGACCTGCAGAACGCACGCAGCGGTCGACACGCTGGCGTGGACAGCCCCGACGGCGCCATCGAATTGCCCACCACGCGCGACTGGCAGTTCGGCGACGCGGCCAGCAGCCTCGATCTTCCGCAGAGTTTCACCAACGCATTGCTGCGCGAAAGCGCCGAGCGCGGCGGCGGCCCGCGCCCCGCCGGCCCCCTGCGCCTGCGCCCCGAGGACATGCAGGTGCATCGCACGCGCAAGAGTCCAAAGGCCGCCACCGCGGTCATCATGGACATGAGCGGCAGCATGCGCTACGGCGGCATGCACGCCAACTGCAAACGCATGGCGCTGGCGCTCGATGGCCTGATCCGCAGCGAATATCCGGGCGACTTCCTGCAGTTCATCGAGATGTACACGCTGGCGAAACCCTGCGCGCCAGGCGATGTCACCGGCCTGCTGCCAAAGCCCGTCACCATCCACACGCCGGTGGTGCGACTGAAGGCGGACATGAGCGACCCCAAGATTCTGGAGTCGCATCTGCCGCTGCACTTCACCAACATCCAGCGCTCGCTGCAGCTGGCGCGACAGTTCCTGGCCGCGCAGCCCACGCCCAATCGTCAGGTGATTCTCATCACCGACGGCCTGCCCACCGCGCACTTCGAGGGCAACACGCTGTTCATGCTGTACCCGCCGCACCCGCGCACCGAGGAAGCCACCATGCGCGAAGGCGAACGCTGCCGCCGCGAGGGCATCGTGATCAACATCATCCTGCTGCCCAGCTGGAATCAGGGCGAAGAGGATGTGGGCTTCGCGCGACGCCTGGCCGAGCGCACCGGAGGCCGCGTGGCCTTCGTGGGCGGCAAGGAACTCGACCGCTTCGTGGTGTGGGACTACCTCAAGCGCCGCCGCACCATGCTGGGGTAACGCCACGGCCCTGCCGTCGCGCCACCAGCGGATTCCCTGAAAAACACGGCGCTGCCGCAATCTCGCCTCCGCTATGCTCGCCGGATCCGTGTCAGGCGCCTGGCGCGGAGCGCAGCCCCCAATCGAAGGAACGAGCCGGCCATGTCGCGTATCAGCCACCAGGAGAACTTCATGCACACCATCCCGCAAGCCCGTGCCAGCGACGTCTACGGCAACCTGATCTTCAGCGGCGACACCATGCTGAAGCGTCTGCCCAGCGATGTGCACAGCAGCCTGCAGAAGACCATCCAGGATGGCCGCACGCTCGACCCCGCCGTGGCCAACACCGTGGCCGTGGCCATGAAGGACTGGGCCATCGAGAACGGCGCCACGCACTACTGCCACTGGTTCCAGCCGCTCACCGGCATGACCGCCGAGAAGCACGACGCGTTCCTGAGCATCCTCGGCGACGGCACCGCCATCGAGAAGCTCTCGGGCAGCCAGCTCATCCAGGGCGAGCCCGATGCGAGCAGCTTCCCCTCGGGCGGCATCCGCGACACCTACGAAGCGCGCGGCTACACCGCATGGGATCCCACCAGCCCGGCGTTCCTGCTGCGCAATCCGAGCGGCGTGACCACGCTGTGCATCCCCACCGCCTTCGTCAGCTGGACCGGCGAGGCCCTCGACAAGAAGACGCCGCTGCTGCGCAGCATCCGCGCCGTCAGCGAGCAGGCCATGCGCGTGCTCAAGATCTTCGGCACCGACAAGGGCGTGAACCAGGTCGTGGCCACGCTGGGCTGCGAGCAGGAGTACTTCCTGATCGACCGCGAGCTGTACAAGGCGCGCCTCGA
>CAIPQY010000360.1 GCA_903867275.1 uncultured bacterium
AAGACGCTGAAGATGGTGGGGCAGCTGGCCGACGGCTGGCAGATCGACCCCGACGGCCTGTGGATCCGCGCGCACATCAATCCGCTGGCGCACTTCAGCGACGGCCAGCCCGTGACGGCCGAGGACGTGCGCTGGACCTACCTGGACTTCATCAACAATCCGCTGATCGAGGCCGAGCGCACGTGCAGCACGCAGGACAACCTGAAGGACGTGAAGGTGATCGATGATCACACGGTCGAATTCGTGTTCAAGGAGCCGCTGTTCACCAACATCCTGATCGCGCTCGGCGACCCGATCCTGCCGAAGCACTACTACGGCAAGTTCGAGCCATCGCAGGTGAACCAGGCGACCGGCATGCTGATGGGTTCGGGGCAGTTCCGTCTGGACAAGCTGCCCAAGGGATCGGATGACCTGGCCAGCCAGTGGACGCCCGGACAGGACGTGGTGCTGGTGCGCAACGAGCAGTACTGGGCCGCGCCCGCGCCGCTGGCCGGCATGCGCTTCCGCACCATCAAGGACGATCTGGGTCGTCTGGTGGCCTATCGCAACGGCGAGGGCTCGATGATGCTGCCCACCAGTCCGCAGTTCAACAAGCTGATGAAGGACGAGCCGCAGTTCGAGAAGACGAGCTACATGCTGAAGTGGACCAACATGCGCTGCGGCTACAGCTTCATCGCGTGGCAGTGCGGTCCGCGCAACGGCAAGGCCACGCCGTTCGCGGACAAGCGCGTGCGCAAGGCGATGACCATGCTGCTTGATCGCGAGCGCATGATCCGCGACATCTGGGACGGCATCGGCATCGTGAGCAAGGGCCCGATGAATCCGGAGAGCCCCGCGAGCGATCCGAGCGTGGCGCCGCTGCCGTTCGACCCCGAGAAGGCGAAGGCGCTGCTGGCCGAGGCGGGCTGGAAGGACCGCGACGGCGACGGCATCCTGGAGAACGAGAAGGGCGACAAGTTCACCTTCGAGTACACCTACGCCACCGGTGGCGAGATCAGCGAGCGCATCGCGCGCTTCACGAAGGACAGCTTCGGCAAGGCGGGCATCGTGATGACCACGCGCCCCGTGGACTGGAGCCGCTATCAGGAACTGCTGAAGCTGCGCGACTTCGACGCCATCACCATGGGCTGGGGTGCCAACGCGCCCGAGAGCGACCCGCGCCAGATCTGGCACAGCGAGAGCATCAAGGAGGGCGGCGACAACTTCACGCAGTGGAACAGCCCCACCTGCGATGCGCTGATCGAGAAGGGCCGCCGCACCATGAACGAGGCCGATCGCATGCTGGTGTGGCGGCAGTTCGAGGCCTGCGTGGCCGAGGACCAGCCCTACACGTTCGTGCGCGTCGCGCCGTGGCTGCGACTGGTGAAGCGCGACTTCGGCAACGTGAACACCTACAAGACCGGACTGGAGCCGCAGGAGTTCTTCAAGGTCTCCGCGGCTCCGTCGATGAACTGAACGCCGACGCGCCCGAATGGTCACGTACCTCGTCCGACGCCTGCTGCTGATGCTGCCCACGCTGGTGGGCATCACCTTGATGGTGTTCATGCTGCTGGCGTTGGCGCCGGGCGGCATTGGCGCCGGTCTGCAGGTGCAGGGCGGTCAGATGAGCGACACCAGCAAGGTGGCGCAGATGCAGGCGTACCTCGAGGATCGCTACGGACTGACGGATCCGGTGATCGTGCAGTACGCACGCTGGATCGGCCGCATTTCGCCGGTGAAGTTCGGGCAGCGCGATCTGCGCGCGCCGAGCGGCGATCGCGTGCCCATGCCGCGCGCGATCGATCTGCCGTCGCTGGCGGGCGTGTTCGTGCC
>CAIPQY010000361.1 GCA_903867275.1 uncultured bacterium
GAGGAAGAACGTCTGATCACCGTGAAGACCGACGGTCTGCGTTTCCATGCCGGCAGCGTGCCGTGCGAGCTGCGCGTGACACGCGGCGCATTCGTGGCCGATGGCCCCAGCTTCCGACTGGACGACACGCGCATCGAGGGATGGTCCGCGGGCGCACCGATCGGCGTGCTGGATGCCTGCGGATCCGTCGCCACCGAAAGCAGCGGCGAGAAGGATCTGGAGGCCACATGGCGCCTGGATCGACTGGACTCGCCCGTGATTCCGCTGGTGCTGCGTGCGGCCAACCTGCCGGAGGTTGCGGCGATCGCGGATCGATGGAACGCGACGGGCGAGGCACAGGGCACACTCACGGTGCTGGAAGACGGCACGCCCGCTCAGGACTGGACCCTGCGCGTCGATGGCGGATCCTGGCTGCGTGGCGATCCCGGTGGCGTGCCGATCTTCATGCAGTTGCTGCCCGGGTCGCAGGCCATGCTGACGGCCGGCGCGTTCTCGCTTTGGAGCGACGTGGCAGGCTGCGACGACGCGCTGGTGGGCGATGTCACGCGCGGGCACTTCGGGCTGCATGGCCGGCTCGGCATCGGACCCGAGGGCCCGGCGGACGGCGGATCGATGGCGCTCGACTTCGAGGTGAGCCCGCTGCACGAGACGCTGATGGGCGTTCTGCCCGAGCGGCTGGCTGACGGCCTGCGCACGGTTGAACTCCGCGCCTCCGATGTGCGCGCCGAGTCGCTGGAACTGCTCGGGTGGACGCCCGCCGAATCCGAGGTGGGCATCCGGGGCGGCATTCACGTGGACGACGGCGCCATGCGCGCCGGCACCAACCTCGACCACATTCACGCGCTGTTCCAGGTGGACGCACGCGGCGGGCGACCGGTGCCGGTGCGGATCGATCTTGGTGGCGGCGAGGCCATGTTCGAGGTGAACCGGCGCGTGGTGACCGAGGTGGGTGGCTCGCTGCGCATACCCGCGAGCGGGCAGGCGACGCAGGTGCGCGACCTCTGCGGCAATCTGTACAACGGTCGCGCGTGGGCGTCGGCCGACATCGGCGGCGACACGCGAAGCTGGAGCGTGCAGGTGGATGTGAGCGACGCCGAACTGCCGGGACTGGTGCGCGGCGGCGACCCATCGCAGAGCTTCGCCAACGCCGGCACGGTGAGCGCATCCCTGTCGCTGGGCGGCATGCTTGATGGCAGCGACTCGCTGCGAGGCATCGGCCACATCAGCGCGATCGATGCGCGCATGGCCGAGTTGCCGGTGACGCTGCGCATCCTGCAGACCTCGCAGCTCATGCTGCCGCTGTCCGACAGTCTGGACACCGCCAAGGTCGACTTCCACGTGCGTGGCAGCGACCTGCGCTTTGACCGACTGGACCTGACCTGCCCGACCCTGCGCATGGTGGGCAGCGGATCCCTGGATCTGGCCACCTGGAACCTTGCGCTGCGCTTCAAGAACCGCGGTACCGTGCCGCTGATCAGCGACCTGTTCGGCGCCGCCAGCGACCAGCTGTTCGTGATCGACGTGACGGGCCCGGTGACCGAGCCCAAGGTGAACCTGACCCCGCTTCCGCCCCTCGGGGGCGACCCTTCCGCGGAAATGCCTGCTGCGCAGACCGCGGCCAAACCGATGGAGACACGATGACGCCGCACCACCCCAGCTCCTCCGAAGACGACTCGATGCGCGAACGCGTGGAAGCGCTTGTGCGCGAAGCCGCCGAGGCATCGCAGCACGCAGGCACGGGCAGCATGGCCGGCCGCCGACGGCGCCACGTGGAGGAGCTGGCGCTCACCTCGCTGAAGCTTCTCGATGACGGCCTGGACGCGGGCCAGATGAAGCTGCTGGAACTCTCCATGAAGGAGATGCGGCGCGCCTATCGCATGTTCAACCGCTATCGCGGCGTGCGCAAGGTCAGCATCTTCGGCAGCGCACGCACGCCGGAAACGCACCCCGACTACCACGCGGCGCGCCAGTTCGGCCAGCTGATGGCGGCCGAAAGCTGGATGGCCATCACCGGCGCCGGCGACGGCATCATGAAGGCTGGCCACGAGGGCCCCACGCGCGAGTCGAGCTTCGGCCTCTCCATCCGCCTGCCCTTCGAGACCAACGCGAACGAGGTGATCGCCGGCGACGAGAAGCTGCTCAGCTTCCGCTACTTCTTCACGCGCAAGCTCATGTTCGTCAGCCACTCCGACGCGGTGGCGGTGTTCCCGGGCGGCTTCGGCACCATGGACGAGATCTTCGAGGTGCTCACGCTGGTGCAGACCGGCAAGAGCCCCATCGTGCCCATCGTGCTGGTGGAAGGCGCCGACGCCGAGGGCAAGCCGCTTGGCTACTGGAAGCGCTGGGAATTCGGCGTGGTTGAAAACCTGCTGTCACAGGGCTGGATCAGCCCCGAGGACCCGGGCCTGTACGAGTTCGCATCGAGCCCTGCGGACGCCGCGCGCCGCATCCAGCGCTTCTACCACCGCTACCACAGCAGCCGCTACGTGGATGACCACCTGGTGATCCGCCTGAAGCGACCGCTCAGCGCCGGACAGGTGAAGACGCTCGACGCGGAGTTCCGCAACATCATCAAGAGCGGCCACATCGAACAGACCGGCGCACTGGAAGCCGAGGGCGAGCATCCCGACCTTCCGCGCCTGCGCTTCCACTTCGCCAAGCGCGCCTTCGGCACGCTGCGACGCATGATCGACCGCATCAACGCGATGCCCGACGACGCGAACGCATGAGCGCACGCGCGCGTGCATGGCCCATCTGCTCCGCGATCGGCGTGGCCGCGCTCGCGGCGTCATGCGCGTCGACGCCCTCGGAAGCGCCGGCACCCGCGGCCAACATCGACCGCGGCGACTCGGAGGGACTGGTATGCGTGCGCTACACGCTCGACACCGACGCGCCTCGCATGGAGGCGGTGGTCGCCGCCTTCGCCACCCGGCTCTTTCCCACGCCCGACGAACGCGCCGCACTTGCGCATGAAGGGCTGCAGGTGGCGATCGTGCCCGCGAGCGATCTGCCCGACATCCGGACGCGACTCGGCCCCCTGACGGAGGTCACGCGCGTGATCGTGGGCCAGAGCGCCAACTGGGTGGAACTCGCGCACCGCGATCTTGGCGCCGACGATCTGGTGATGATGGATGGCGCGTTCATGCGAGGCGACGGCGGCGCGCTTCGTATCAGCGTGCGCGACGCGGTGATGCCCGATGCGGATGGCGGATGCGTGCAGACCGAGGTGGCGATGCACCTGACACCTGCCACGCTTCCCATGCAGTCGCTGCCCGGCGATGCGCCGGCCGGACGCGTGGTGATGCAGTCGGCGATCGAGTGCTGCCTGCACGATGGCGAGGCCCTGCTCATCCTGCCCGCTCCGACGGTGTCCACAGGCAAGGGTCCGGCCACCACCAGCGACCTGCCTCCGACCGCAGGCGTGGCATTGCTTGGAGAACGCGCCTCGCCCGAACGCAGCAAGGACCGACACGGTTATTCGGTCGCCATCGCCCTCATCGCGAAGGTTCCTGCAGGTATTCGCCCTTCTCCAGCCGAAGAGGTGGACGCGCCAGCTGACGTTGGCCACACTGCCCCTGCCGCCGCAGAACCATGAACACGCCTACCGACATCACCAAGCGCCGCCGATTCCGCCTGCGCCGTCGCATGGAGCGCGGGCGCGCCATGCCTGCGCTGGCCGTGATCCCGGCCCTGATGACGCTGGGCAACCTGATCTGCGGCTTCGCGGCCATCCACTACGCGGCCATGCCGGTGGCCACCACCGAGATCTTCGGATGGAACACGCTCACCGTGGCGTGCTGCCTGCTGTTCCTGGGCATGTTCCTGGATGCGCTCGACGGCAGCGTGGCGCGACTCACGCGCAGCACCAGCGATCTGGGCGCGCAGCTGGATTCACTCGCCGACATGGTGGCCTTCGGTGTGGCGCCGGCCTACATGATGCTGCGACTGGTGAGCCACTACTACGGCCCCGAGCACTACACCGGCATCCTGGGCCCGGACGCGGACAACCTGTACGGTCGCGTCACCTGGACCATCGCCGCCGCGTACATCTGCTGCACGGCCCTGCGGCTGGCGCGCTTCAATGTGGAAACCCCCTCGGCCGATGCCGAAGATCACCGCTGGTTCCGCGGCCTGCCTTCGCCGGCTGCCGCCGGTTGCGTGGCGAGCCTCATCCTGCTCCACCAGCACCTGCTGGTGAAGAAGTTCGGCGGCGAGTTTCCGCCGGGCTTCGAGAAGACCATCAGTCTGCTCATTCCGCTGGTGACGCTGGTGGCGGCGATCGGCATGGTGAGCACCATGCGCTATCCGCACCTGATCAATCGCTGGGTGGCCGGCCGCAAGAGCTTCGGCGCGCTGGTGCGCATCGTGATTCCGGTGGTGATGGCCGTGTGGTGGCTGCAGGTGGCACTGGCCGTGTGCTTCGTGGCCTACGCCATCAGCGGACCGATGGGCGCCCTGTCGCGTCGCATGCGACGGCGGCCACCCGTGTTCGTGCCGACCAATCCTGCCTGAGTCGCGCACGCGACGACTTTCGCGCGGTGCCCGGCTAGGATCGCCGTCATGACCACGCTTCCGCATGTCCCCGACACCAGTGGCCGCTTCGGCCGCTTCGGCGGACGCTACGTGCCCGAGACGCTCCTGAACGCGCTGGAGCAGCTCGAAGCCGCCTACGCCACGGCGATTGCCGACCGCACATTCCAGAGCGAGGTGGAGACGCTGCTGCGCGACTTCGTGGGGCGCGAAACGCCCTTTGCCCCGGCCGAGCGCCTGACCGCCCTCGCCGGCGGCGGGCAGGTGTGGCTGAAGCGCGAGGATCTGGCGCACACCGGCGCGCACAAGATCAACAACACCATCGGACAGGCGCTGCTGGCCAAGCGTCTGGGCAAGAAGCGCATCATCGCCGAGACCGGCGCGGGCCAGCACGGCGTGGCCACCGCCACCGCCTGCGCGCGCCTTGGACTGCAGTGCGAGGTGTACATGGGCGCCGAGGATGTGCGGCGCCAGGCGCTGAACGTGTTCCGCATGCGGCTGCTCGGCGCCAAGGTGACCCCGGTCGAGACCGGCAGCCGGACGCTGAAGGACGCGACCAACGAGGCCATGCGTGACTGGATGGGCAGCGTGACCGACACGCACTACATCATCGGAAGCGTGGTTGGTCCGCATCCCTTCCCGATGATGGTGCGCGACTTCCAGAGCGTGATCGGTCGCGAATGCCGCGCGCAGTGCCTGGAGCGACTCAAGCGCCTGCCCGACTGCGTGGTGGCGTGCGTGGGCGGCGGCAGCAACGCGGCGGGCATCTTCCATCCGTTCGTGCAGGATGCGGGCGTGCGTCTGGTGGGCGTGGAAGCCGGTGGCCGCGGCGCGAAGGCCGGCGATCACGCTGCACCGCTGTCGTTCGGCACGCCGGGCGTTCTGCATGGCTCGCTCAGCTACGTGCTGCAGGACGCGGCGGGCCAGACGGCCGACGTGCACTCATGCAGCGCTGGCCTGGACTACCCCGGCGTGGGCCCCGAACACAGCTTCTGGAAGGACAGCGGCCGCGTGGAGTACGTGGCCGCCACCGACGATGAGGCACTCGATGCCTTCCGCCTGATCGCCGAGCACGAGGGCATCATTCCGGCATTGGAGACCGCCCATGCCGTGCATGCCACCATGCAGATCGCACGCGGCATGAAGCCCGATCAGGTCGTGGTGATCAATGTCTCGGGACGCGGCGACAAGGACGTGAACGAGGCGATCCGCCTGCTCGAGGCGCGCGGCGATCGCGTCTGATCACTTCGC
>CAIPQY010000362.1 GCA_903867275.1 uncultured bacterium
CCTCGGCCAGGCTCTTGGCGGTGCCACCCGTGCTGATCAGTTCGAAGCCCACGGCCACAAGCGCCTTGGCGAACGGGATCAGGTCCCGCTTGTCGCTGACGGAAAGAAGCGCGCGTCGCGTGGTCATGCAAGCATCCGTTCGTTCAGGCGTCCGGCTTGTCGGCCTCGGCGTCCGCGGGCTTGTTCCCCTCGTCGTCGCCCTCCACCTTTTTCGCGGGGGCCTTCGGTGCCTTTGCGGCCGAAGTCCGGGTCTCGACGGCCAGCGCGGAGACTGTGCGGCAGCGCTGCAGGCGACCATCCTTGTTCAGCATCAGCAGGTCGCCATTCACCGGCGCGGTGCTCCAGACGGTCTGCATGTTGGGTGCATGGATCGTCTGGCGAACGCCGCCCGTGCGGTCATCGATGAGTGAAAGGGTGCTGGATGCTGCATCCCAGCACAGCACGCCTTCGGCGTTGCGCGAGATCGCGTTGCCCACGGCCTTCTCGCTCATCCACTTCAGATCGCCGTCCGGCTTGTCGCTGGCATTCGCGCGCAGGGCGGCCAGGCCCGCGCCCGGCACCTGCACCAGCACCAGATCGCCGCACACGGCGGGGGGGTTGTCCAGTTCCGCCGGCGCGAACCACTTCCACAGCGTGCGGCCACCGGTCACGTCGAAGGCTCGCAGATACTGATCCTTGCTTCCCACGAAAACCGTTCCGTTCGACAGGGCGGGCGTGGCCACCACGCCACCGGCCAACTTCGTCTGCCACAGCACGGCGCCGGAATCCTTGTTCACGCAGGACACCTCGCCGCGGCCGGTCGTCACCACCAGCACATCGTTCGCGCCGCCAACGGGAGCCGATTCGAAGCTGCCGCGCATCTGCATGGCGCGGATCTGTCGCAGCACCACGTGACTTCCGGCATCCGTCGTGCCGGGCACATTCGTGATCACGCCGGGGCGGATCTTGGTCTGGGTGCGCGACGGAACGCGCTCGCTCTCGAAGCGCGTCCACACCAACTTGCGGCTGGCGCTTCCGTAGATGCACTCCGAACCGAACATGGTGGCCACGGTCGATGGAATCTCGGCGTAGTCCGAGGTGCCCGCCACATCGCCGGTCTTGCCGTCCAGCACCACGCATCGAAGCGAACCGAGCATGATGGCCATGTCCCGTCCATCCACGCGCGCGGGGAGCACGTCCACCACGCGCTGCTTGTCGCCCAGGCCGGCGGACTGCCAGCGCACACCACCCGACGCGCGGTCAAGCGAGATGAGCGCGCCCGCGCCATCCCACGCGTACACCGAACCGGTGTCGCCGGTCTCGGCCTGCATCTTGGCACCAGTCCACTGCACATCCTGCACCATCGGCAGCGTCGCCTGCCAGGCGGACTCCAGCCCGAAGGTTCGAAGCGCATCCACGCTCATCAGCAATTCGCTGCGACCATCGGTCTTGGTGGCGGCCACGGGTGACTGCTTTGCACCCTCGTCGGCCATGGCGGGCAGCGTGAGCGCGAGGCAAAGGCCTGCGAGACAGGCATGGAATCGATGGGTGGTGTGCATGTTCGTGGGGCCCTGAGAAAGAGCGGCGATTATAGGGAAGGGCGCCGAATGCCGACGCTGCTGCGCCTGAAGCGGTGCGCGGGCGGCAAACAAAAAGAACCCCAAAAAGAAACCCCTAAAAAGAAACCAAGCGCACCCTTTCAGAGTCGCGCTTGGCCTCCCTTTCCCTCAACCTTCCATCACGTTCGTTTGCTCAGAGCAAGGTTTCCAGCTTTCGCCGGAAGAGCTTGTGAGAGGTTCCCTTTCCCTCGCAATCTCTCGATCTGAGTCGAGGTCCCTTTTCCTCACCTCAGATGACCGTAAACAGATGCTCCTATCCAACGTTCGTGAGACCGAAGCAGGAGTTCCCTTTCACTGCCTCAGCGCTCTCATATTCGCATATCGAATCGCATCTGTTGCTTGACGGAGAGATGGTTTTGAAGATTTTTCTCCGCGTGCACTGTCTGTGCCACCAAAAACGGCGTTGCCGCTTCAAAAAGGCCGATTCAGCCCCTCGGAAAGTGCCACTCGCGGCCCGGCGTGTAGGCCAGCAACGCATACAGCTCCTTGCGGGTCTGCATCTGGTCAAGCAGTCCACGGACCGTGCCTTCGCGCTTCAGTTGCGCCAGGCCACGCGTCACGCTGCCCATGGCCACGCGCATCATGCTCAGCGGGTGGATCACGATGCTGTAGCCCAGTTCACCGAACCGCTGCACGGTGATGTCCGGCGTCTTGCCGAACTCCGTCATGTTGGCAAGCAGGGGACCGGGGCTGGCCTTGGCGAAGTCGGCGAATTCCTGTTCGCTCTGCAGGCCTTCCGGAAAGATCGCGTCGGCGCCCGCCGCGCGATAGGCGTTGGCGCGCTTCACGGCATCCTCGAAGCCGCTCACGTGTCGCGCGTCGGTGCGCGCGATGATCATGAAGTGCGGGCTCAGGCGGTGCTTCGCCATGGCCTGCACCTTGGCCGCCATGTCTTCCAGCGGAATCAGGTCCTTGCCATCCAGATGGCCGCAGCGCTTTGGAAACACCTGATCCTCCAGATGCAATGCCGCCGCGCCGGCGCGCTCGTATGCCACCACCGTGCGCACGCAGCTCTCCACCTCGCCATAGCCCGTGTCTGCATCGGCGATGACGGGCAGTCCGCTGGCATCGGCGATTTCGCGGATGGTGCGGCAAACCTCGGTCATGGTGAGCAGGCCGATGTCGGGAAAGCCGGCCACGTTGGCGGTGGCGCCGCCCGACACGTACAGCGCCTCAAAGCCGGCCTGCGCGACCGCGCGCGCCACCAACGCGTTGAAGGCGCCGGGCGCATGCACCACGCCCTGTTGCATGGCTTCGCGAAGGCGCTGACCGGGGTGCTTCGTGGTCACTTGGTGGTCTCCTTGATGAAGATGTAGGGGCCGTTGGAGGTGCCCCACACCTGCTTGCCGGACGCGTCAAAGCCCTGGTCCCACGTGCGCAATTCGCCCGCTTTCAGCCACACCTGGCTGTGTGCGTGCGTGGCGCCGCGCATGGTGGATGCGCACAACTGCGAACCCGTTCCGCCGGTCCATTCCGCTTCACCCGTGCGCTTCAGATGCACGGAGCAGCCCTCGTCTGGCGTGAGCAGCTGTGGCATGAGCTGGTTCATCCGATCGGTGTCTTTCCACGCGCCGACGAAGCGCAGTGGGTCGCCCGGCAACTCGAACACCATGTTCTCCACGCCGCCCGCCTCGTCCATGATTCGGTACACCCGCTGCCGATAGGGCTTGTCGGGCGTGTCGGCCATCGCCTGCTCCATGTACAGCCAGCGGCCATCGATGCGTTCCACCCAGATGGGCGCGATGTGCAGCACCACACTCTTGAAGTTCTCTGGATCCGACTTCGCCTGTGCGCTGCTCGAGTAGTTGCCCATCATCCACACGGCCACTTCATCCGCGGCGCGGCTCGGTGGCGTCTTGGCCATGGTGGGGCCCTGATTCACGGTGCCGCACGCGGCCTGCAACAGGGTGGTCAGCACTGCAAAACAAGCCGAAAGAGAGCGCAATCGCATGAAGGGCGATGCTAGCATGCCGCGAATCCAAACTTTGAAAGAGGAGAGACCCATGTCGGCAGCGCCAACAACCAAGCCCCAGGACACGCGCGGACTCGCAGGCCAGACCGTCGGCGACACCAGCATCTGCGCGGTCAATCAGACGCAGCTCATCTACCGCGGCTACGAGATCGCCGATCTGGCCGAGCACGCCTCGTTCGAGCAGGTGGCCTTCCTGCTGCTGGTGGGTCACAAGCCCACCGATGCCGAGCTCGCCGCCTTCAAGCAGGAGATCGCCGGCATGCGCGCCGTGCCCGCAAGCGTGCGCGACGCCGTTGCGAAGATCGCCAAGGACAGCCCCGACGCGCATCCCATGAGCGTGCTGCGCACCGGCGTGAGTCTGCTCAGTCACCTCGATCCGGAGTGCGAGGACAACTCGCCTGCCGCCGAACTGCGCAAGAGCAAGCGCCTGCTCGCGCAGATCCCCACCCTGATCGGCGCCTGTCAGCGCGGCCGCGAGGGCAAGCCGGTGCTTGAGCCCGATGCCTCGCTGGGCCATGCCGCCAACCTGCTGTGGCTGATCACCGGCCGCAAGCCCGACGAACTGGAAGCGCGCGTGATGGATGTCAGCCTCACGCTGTACGCCGAGCACGACTTCAACGCC
>CAIPQY010000363.1 GCA_903867275.1 uncultured bacterium
ATGCCGCGATCGAACGCAGGCCCCATGGTCTGTGGATGGATCACGCTGGCGCCGAAGTAGGCCAGTTCGCACGCTTCCGCGTAGGAAAGCCGGTCGATGAGCACCGCTTCCGGCACAACGCGCGGGTCGGCGGAGAACACGCCCTCCACGTCGCTCCACACGTGCAGTTCCGTGGCCCCGCACAGCGCCGCGAAGATGGCTCCCGAATAGTCGCTGCCGTTGCGGCCGAGGGTGGTGATGCGCCCTTCGGTAGTGCGCGCCACGAACCCGGTCACGATGATGCGCTCGACGGGCGTGGGCACCGCCGCGCGCAGGCGTTCCTTTGACGCATCCCAGCGCACCATGGCGCCCAGGTCCGTCTTCTCCACCACCAGCACCTCGCGGGCATCCAGCCAGTGGCTTGGTTGATTGCGGGCGCGCACGGCGAAATGCACCAGGCGCGAGGACCAGACCTCGCCAAGCCCCGACACCAGATCGAGCAGATCGCTCGACACCGCACCGACGCGCGCCTGTGCCTGCAGCAGTTCACGAAGGCTCTCGAACTCGCTCCGCAGGAAGTCGAGCATCTCCGAGGCGTGATCGCCAAGGAGTTCGCGCGTCGTGTCGCGGTGTCGATCGTGCAGCGCCTCCAGCGCGGGCTTCCAGCCCTCGTCGCGCGCGGCCGCCTGGCGTGCGAGCGCGATCAGCGCGTCGGTGACGCCGCGCATGGCCGAGATGGTGACCACCTGACGCTCGGCGCGCGACAGCAGGATGTCCACCACGCGCGCGATGCGCGAGGCGTCCGCCACGCTGCTGCCTCCGAACTTGTGGGCGATCACGGCGCGAGTCTCGTCGCCTGCGCCACCATGCGCCGCCTTCATCACAGGTTGCCGCGCTTCTCCTGCTCCAGTTCAAGCGCCTCGAACAGGGCCTTGAAGTTGCCCTTGCCGAAGCTCTGGCTGCCGCGGCGGCAGATGATCTCGAAGAACAGGGTGGGGCGGTCCTGCAGCGGCTTGGTGAAGAGCTGCAGCAGGTAGCCCTCGTCGTCGGCGTCCACCAGGATGCCGAGGTCGCGCACGCGCTGGTGGTCTTCCTTCACGCCCTGGTGACCGTGCGTCTTCAGCATGGCTTCCACGCGCTTCCACACGTTCTCGTAGTAGCTCTCCGGGATGCCCAGGAAGTCCACGCCGCGCCGGCGCAGTTCGGCCACGCTGTGCAGTTCGTCGTCGGTGCGCAGCGCCAGGTGCTGCACGCCGGGGGTCATGTCGTGCCACTCCAGGTACTCCTGGATCTGGCTCTTCTTCTTGCCTTCGGCGGGCTCGTTGATGGGCATCTTGATCAGGTGATTGCCGCTGGCCATCACCTTGCTCATCAGCGCCGAGTACTCGGTGCCGATGTCCTTGTCGTCGAAGTGCTTGAACATCTTGAAACCGAGCACATCCTCGTACCACTTCACCCAGTGGTTCATCTTGCCTTCCTCGACGTTGCCCACGCAGTGGTCGAAGAACTTCAGGCCGCAGGGGTGCTTGCGGTTGTACTCGTTCAGCGCGAAGTCCTTCATCATGCGGAAGCCGGGCAGGAACTGGCCGCCCGCCTTCACGGTGGGCAGGTGGTACTGGCCCGAACG
>CAIPQY010000364.1 GCA_903867275.1 uncultured bacterium
GATCACCGAGTCCACCTGCGCGGCGCAGCGCTCGGTCAGCAGTCGCCACTGCGCCGCGTCCTCGCCGCGCGCATGACGATGGGCTCGAATCACGCCGTTGGTGAATGCGTCGGCGCGAACGCCTGCCACCAGGCCGCAATGCTTACGACCCCCCTTCACCTGCCGATGCATGTACACCGTTGGCTCGGGTTCCTGCAGCAGTGCCTTGTCCGCCCGCAACGAGGCCAGCTTGGCCGCACCCTCACCGGCCATGGCCGCCTGCACCAGCGCCGCCAGACTCAGGGGCAAGCGCCCCGCCGTCTCCAGAATCTGGTCCGCCGACAGGTGCTCCATGCGCTCCAGCGAAAATTCCCGCGCCTTGGCGGCGGTGGGACGGGTGGCACGGAACGGAAGGATCGGAATCACGGTTTTTGGGCCTCAGGGGGCAGTCTACGGGGTATGCGAGCCCCCACGGGGGTCTGGGCGGGTCCGATTGTTCCGACTGCCGGCCACCCCATCTCCCCGCTTCTGCACCAGTTCGCTTCAGTCGCCTTCCGAAGGTGCCGACCTCCCCTTCGGAGCCGGCATCGTGCCGACCCCAGTGACCGACAGCCAAGATCTGCCATTCGCACGAGGTGTTGCATGCGTCCCATCTTCAGCCAGCCGTCCGTTGAAGCCAACATGACCCCGTCCGCTCCAAGCGTCGAGCGGGCCAACGCGTGCGCCGCATTCGAGCGCCTGGCGACACGCCTGCGAAGCGCCGGCCTTGTGTGGGCGCAATCGGAGCCCGGTCATGTGCGATGGAGTCTCGCGGATGACCTTCTCACCTCGCTCGTGGCCGACAGCGCGTGGATCCGTCGACAGGTGGATGACGCCGCGCAGCGCTGGATGAACGGCGCGCCCACCACACCCGAACAACCCATTCCCGGCTGCTGGCTGCTGCCTTCGGCCTCGCGACAGCGATCCGATGGCGTGGCGCGCGGCGTGGCGATCGCGATCACGGGCAAGGCGGTGGGCTCGAGCGGCAGCCTTCGGGCGCTGTGCCAGAGCGCGAACATGGATTTCGAACTCACCCGCGATCTGCTGCGGAGCGAGCCCATGGTGACGACACGCGAGATTCCGCGCCTGGCGGCCATGGTGCGT
Organism: uncultured bacterium; assembly: GCA_903867275.1. Lineage (GTDB taxonomy): Bacteria > Planctomycetota > Phycisphaerae > Phycisphaerales > SM1A02 > SYAC01. Next base: position 1,123 of record CAIPQY010000364.1, read on the forward strand.
CTGCTGCGTCCGGTGGCGCTGCGCCCCACGGGCACACCTGCCGTGGAAGCCCTTCTTCGCGCGGTGGAAAAGCACCCATCGCTGCGTGCGAGGGCACAGCGAACGCACCGCACACCTGGCCGAATGTCTGGCGAATGCGGCGGGCATGACCGCTGGCGAATGCCGCACCGCGCGCATGGCCGGTCTGCTGCACGATGTGGGCAAGATGGGCATCCCGGAGCAGGTGCTGAGCAAGCCCAGCTCCCTCACCGCCGAGGAGCGTTCGCTGGTGAACATGCATCCCGAGATCGGCCATCGCATCGTGCAGGGCGTCGGAGGCCTGGAACACGCGGTTCCCGCGGTGCTGTGGCACCACGAGCGCTGGGACGGCGCCGGGTATCCGCACCGCCTGTCGGGCGAAGCCATTCCGAAGATCGCGCGGGTGATGGCCATCGTGGACAGCTACGACGCCATGCGAAGCGACCGTCCCTATCGACAGGCACTGTCGCCCGAACATGCGCTGCGAGAGATCCATTGCGGCTCCGGCAAGCAGTTCGATCCGGCGCTGTCAGAGGCGTTCGTGCGGCTGCTTGGTCAGCAACCTGCACTCGCCGCGTGACCCGCGCGCATGCCACTTGCGCTCCGGCCATGATTGCGACAAAATGCCACGCATGATGTCGATGGTCATGGATGACCTGAACGATCTGCAGCGGCTCGAGCTCGACGCTCACGGCCTGCCCGCATTCGATCGTCTGGTGATGCAACTGCGTTGGGCGGATGAACTCACGCGCGCCGAAACCGCGCAGGTGCTGGATGCCGACCCCGCTCGCGTGCTGGCTGCCGA
>CAIPQY010000365.1 GCA_903867275.1 uncultured bacterium
GTGTCGTTGGCCAGAATGTCGAAGGTGTTGGTGCTGCCTTCCAGCACGGCATAGGTGTCGGCGAACGCGACCGGCAGCGCGACCGTGGGCGATGTGCAGCTCTTGCCGCCCACATGGCTGATCACGGACGGAATGTTCACCGAGTCGAAGTACATGTTGATGTTCGAGACGCCGCCGGTGCACAGGTGGCAGTAGCTCATGACGGTGCCGCTGGTGCGCTGCGTGCAGGCTCCGAGGCCGGATCCATCGGACAGGTAGCAGTCGTCGACGCCGATCTCGTGCGTGTGCAGCGCGCTCATGTTGTGGCCGATCTCGTGGCTGGTGACGATGATGTCCCAGTTGCTGCTGCTGCGCGAGATGACCGGGTACGGGAAGGAGCCGTTCAAGTTGGCGCACACCGAGTAGCCGTAGCCGCTGCCCGAGGTGCTGGCGCACACCTGGCTGAGCCACGCCACGCCACCACCGAGCGAGCGTGCCGACAGCAGCGTCGCCAGCGAGCGCGGTTGCGCGCGCATGTTGGTGTTCCAGTACGTGCGGAACTCCGTCAACTGCGCGGAGGTGCCGCTGGCGATCGTCCACGGGTCGGTGGTGGTCCACCAGCGCAGGTAGCAGATGCTGGGGCGCACGTTGAAGTCGCTGGTGTAGATGTCGTTGATGCCCGCGAAAAGCGTGGCCACGTAGGCACTGGCGGTGGTGGTGTTGCCCGCGAACTTCGCGAGCAGTTCCTGATCGGTGTCGACCGCGATCGGCAACTGGCGGCACGCCGCGGCGGCGAAGCCGGACATGGGCGGTTCGTCGTTCTGCAGTCCCTCCTCGATGGCGGGCGGGTTCTCGCACACGAACGGACCGATGGGCAGTTGCAGGGCATCGGCGATCATCGGCGCATCGCCGCCGGCAGGATCGCCGGAGCTGATCACCTCGGTGCGGCCATTGAATCGGATCCAGCCGTGCAGACCGGCATCGGACTTCGAGATGAACGCGGAGGAGTTTGGAAAACCCGCCACGGTTCCGCGCCAGGCGGAGATGGGGGGAAGCGGCAGTTCGCGTTCGATCGCTTCGCCGTTCGCGCCTGCCTCCATCACCACGATGCGCGCGTCGCTGGAGAATGCGCCGATGCGCGTGAGTCGAAGGTCGGCCGTGGAGCCGTCGGACAGCGGCACTTCATCGAGCCACGCCACGTCGCTGGCCTCCATTGCGGCCCACGCTGCCTCGTTCACGGACAGTTGCATGGCGGGAATCGTCGGACCCTGTGCACCATCCGGCAGCGCCGCTGCCAGCGGGATGCCGATCAGCGGCTTCACGCGTGTTGGCTGGACCGCTTGCGCACCCGCGAAGGCGGTGCTGGAGATCGACAGAGCCGAAAGGACAAACGCGGCCATCAGGTGAGGCTTCATGTCGGACAAGATATTCCGGAAGGCAGGTCCGGCAAACTCGGGCCGCGAATTTGGTCAACTATCGGACGTGACGCCGCGTCAGGCCTGGGCCAGCGCGAGATGCACCATCGCCTCGACGCCGGTCGCGATGGCGCTGTCGTGGAAGTCGAAACTGGGGTCGTGCAGCGGGGGGCAGCGTCGGCTCGGTTCATCGA
>CAIPQY010000366.1 GCA_903867275.1 uncultured bacterium
GATGGCGCGCTGAATCAGGGCGCGCTGCACGAGGCCATGAACCTGGCCGGCCTGATGAACATCCCGGTGGTGTTCGTGGTGGAGAACAACGGCTACTCGATGGGCACCAGCATCCATCGCGGCACCACGATGGCGCATGAACTCAAGAGCAAGGCGATCGGCTACGGCATCGATGCGGCGGTGGTGGAGGGCATGGATGTGCTCGAGACCTACCACGGCATGAAGGCCGTCATCGACGACGCGCGCGCGCGCAGTCGTCCGTGGTTCATCGACCTGCGCTGCTACCGCTACAAGGGCCACTCCATGAGCGATCCGCGCAAGTACCGCACGCGCGACGAGGAGGAAGCCTGGGAGTCGGGCGATCCCATCGGAACGCTGGAGAACTTCATGCTCGAGAAGGGCATGATCACGGCCGACGAGAGCAAGGAGATGCTCAAGGGCGTGAAGGCCGAGGTCCGTGATTGCGTGGCCTTCGCCGATGCCAGCCCGGTGCCCGCCGATGGCGAGCTGTACACCGATGTCTACATGGAACCGTGGGGTCCGTACCCCGGCTCGAGCAAGCCCAGCATGATGGGCGGCGGCGAGAACACCCCCAGTTTCCGCGCCATCGAGCGCTCGGAGGACCTCCTGTGAGCGCGCTGCGAGAGATCGAGTACCGAGACGCCCTGCGTGAGGCCATGGCCGAGGAGATGCGCCGCGACAAGCGCGTGTTCCTGCTCGGCGAGGAAGTGGCCGAGTACAACGGCGCCTACAAGGTGAGCAAGGGCATGCTGGAGGAGTTCGGCGCCAGCCGCATCATCGACACGCCGATCAGCGAGAGCGGATTCGCGGGCATGGCCATCGGTGCCGCGATGCAGGGCCTGCGCCCCATCGTGGAGTTCATGAGCTGGTCGTTCAGCCTGGTGGCGGCCGACCCCATCCTGAACAACGCTCCCAAGATGCTCTACATGAGCGGCGGCCAGTTCGGCTGCCCGATCGTGTTCCGCGGCAACGACGGCGCCGGCGGCCAGCTGGGCAGCACGCACAGCTGGTGCGTGGAAGGCATGTACAGCAATGTGCCCGGCCTGAAGATGGCGATTCCTGCCACGCCCGATGACGCCAAGGGCCTGCTCAAGACCGCCATCCGCGACGACGATCCGGTGTTCTTCCTGGAAAGCGAGCGCATGCTCGGCATGAAGGGTCATGTGCCCGAGGGCGACGAGATCCTGGTGCCGTTCGGCAAGGCGCGCACCCGTCGCGAGGGCACCGATTGCACCATCGCCACCTGGGGTCGTCCGGTGCACTTTGCGCTGGAAGCCGCCGAGGCGCTGGCGAAGGACGGCATCAACTGCGAGGTGATCGACCTGCGAACCATCCGCCCGCTCGACGTGGGCAGCGTGGTGCGCAGCGTGAAGAAGACCAGCACCTGCGTGGTGGTGGACCAGTCCTGGAGCTTCGGCAGCCCGGGCAGCGAGCTGGCCTCGCAGGTGCACCGTCACTGCTTCGACGACCTGGACAACTACGTGCATCGCGTGCACACCGCCGATGTGCCCGCGCCGTACGCATTCAACCTGGAGCAGGAATACCTGCCCAACGCGCGCAAGATCTGCGAAGCCGTGCGCGCCGCCACCTACAACGCCTGAAGCCTGAAGGAAGACCCAATGCCCATTTCCGTCACCATGCCCCGACTCTCCGACACCATGGAGGCCGGAACCATCGTGCGCTGGAACGTGAAGGAAGGTGACGAGGTCACCAGCGGCCAGGTGGTTGCCGACATCGAGACCGACAAGGCCACCATGGAGATGCCGGTGTTCGACGACGGTCGCATCGCGCGCCTGCTGGTGCCCGCCGGCCAGTCGGTGAAGGTGGGCACGCAGATCGCGGTGATCGCCGAAGAGGGCGAAAGCCTGGAGAGCGCCGCGAAGGGCGGCGGCAGCGCCGCGCCGGTGGCCGCAAAGGCCGTGGCGGCCGCTCCAAGTGCGCCCGTGGCAAGCGCCGCGCCATCGCACGCCGCGCCCACATCACGCGACGAGGACAGCGTGACCGTTGGCGGCCAGCGCGTGCGCGTGAGCCCCGTGGCTCGCCGCATGGCCGAGGAACACGGCATTCCGCTCGGATCGCTGCAGGGCAGTGGCCCCGGCGGTCGCATCATCAAGCGCGATGTGATGACGGCCATGGAGAACACCGCCTCGCGACCCGGCGCGCCCGTGGTTGCCGCGCCCGCGGCGACCGCGCAGTCGCTCGCCGTGCCCGTGGCTTCGGCGTCGCGTCCGTCCGGCGGTCTGGTGATCGCCGGCCTCGAGAGCGAGCGCGTGTCGGTGAGCGGCATGCGCCAGACCATCGCGCGCCGTCTGGTCGAGAGCAAGACCACCATCCCGCACTATCAGGTCAGCATGAAGTTCGATCTGGATCGCCTGATGGCGGTGCGTGAGCAGCTGAACACCGAACTGGCCAGCACGGGCATCAAGCTCAGCGTGAACGACTTCATCGTGCGCGGCTGCGCCCTGGCGATGGCGCGCCATCCCTACGTGAACAGCAGCTGGGCCGGCGACGCGATCGCCATGCACAAGCAGGTGAACGTGGGCGTGGCCGTGGCACTGGACGAGTCGAAGGGCGGCGGACTGGTGGTGGCGGTGATCCGCGACGCCGACCGCAAGAGCCTGCGCGCCATCAGCGCCGAAAGCAAGGCACTTGGCGAGAAGGCCCGCACGCGCGGCCTGTCCACCGAGGACATGGCCGACAGCACCTTCACCGTGAGCAACCTCGGCATGTTCGGCGTGGAGCACTTCACGGCGATCATCAACCCGCCCAACAGCGCCATCCTGGCCTGCGGCGCGGCCATCAAGCAGCCGGTGGTGCGCAATGACGAGTTGACCGTCGGCTTCGAGATGACCGCCACGCTGTCGAGTGATCATCGCGTGATCGACGGCGCCATGGCGGCGCGCTGGCTGAAGGAACTCAAGGGCCTGCTCGAGAATCCGGCCACGCTGCTCGTCTGAGCGGTCCATCGTCTCGTGCAAAAAGC
>CAIPQY010000367.1 GCA_903867275.1 uncultured bacterium
CGCATGGCCAGCGACTGGCCGGTGGCATCCAGTTTCAGCGCACCGCCAAGCATCGGTGCGCCAACCCACGGCAGCGCGCAGGCAAGCACCGGCACCATCAGCAGCAGACCCATCCACCACGCGAACCGCTTCTGTCGTTGCAACTCGGTTGGCGCGTGGCTGGATCGCTCCACGATGGGCAAGTATGCCTCGGCCGCGCACACCAGCAACTTCACGAAGCCATACACCACCGGCCACACCGCCAGGCTCTCGAGCGGCAGGGCCGATCGCGACACACCGATGATCACCAGCATCTCCCAGGTGGTGTCGATCAATGCGGTCAGGGCAAGCGGTGCGTAGAACCACATGAGGTCGACCCACGGTTCGGGGCATGCCTGCGCCTCCTGCGCGGCCGTGGCGCGATGCAGCCGACGCACCTGCCTGCACCGAATCACCCCATACAGGCAGTGCGTGAAGGAGCCGCACAGCACCGCGCATGCGGCCACCACCGCGCCGGGTGCTTGCACACGACCCGTCTGCACGAGATACCCACCCACCGTCATGGCCGATGCGCACACACCCACGCGAAGCGTGGTGCCGATTCCGATCCAGCCTTCGTGCGTGTACTGCACCAGCACGCCCTGAAAGAACCAGCGCACCGCGTTCATGAGCACCACCGGCAGCAGCACCTGCAGTGCCAGGCGTGCCTCGGGCACCGTGGTGGCAGGCACGCGCATCACGTTGGCCGCAAGCATGTCGAAGAGCGGCGTGAACGCCACCACGCTCAACGCACCCGCGAGCAGCATGGCCACCATCACCGAGAAGCGCAGCATGCGCGCGAACGCGCCACCATGCATGCCCTTCACGGTGCCCAGGCTCTCCAGCATGTACGAAGGCGACTCCGCCACCACCGCCAGCGGATAGGCCAGGCTGCCGAACGCCAGCATCTGCATGGATGCATCGGGCAGCTGCGCGATCAGCAGGGCGGCCAGCGGCAACTCGAGCTGCATGCACACGCCTGCGCCGCCAAGTCGCAGCCACGGTGCCAGCAACGGCGTGGGTCCTGAGGTGCTGGCGGCTTGCGGTGCGTGCACCAACGAATCGTAACGGCGCGCGGCCGAAAATCAGCGTCGCGAGGTGCGCTTGCCGGCGGGTGCGGGCAGCACCTGCACACCTTCACGCACGGCGGCGGCGCGCAGTGCGTCGTCCAGCGTGAGCAACGGGCAGTTGTGGTGACGCGCGATGTCCAGATAGGCGGCGCGATACGCGCTCACGCCGTGACGCGCGCTCAGGGCCGACAACGATGCCGCCCGATCCCGGGATGCATGTTGCTCGAACACCCACGGAAAGCCCGCGCACTGTTCGCGTGCGCGCTCGGCGGCATCGCTGTCCAGTCTTCCGGTGCGCTGCGCCTGCGCGATCACGTTCGCCAGTTCATACGCAAGCAGGCCGGGGGCCAGCATGGCATCGTGCGCCAGCATCTGCTCAAGCACCGCGTCACCCTGCGGCTCGCGCAACAGGAAGGCGGCGAAGGCGGTGGCATCGACCACGATCACTGCAGTCCCTCCCGGGCAAGGCGCATGATTTCAGAGAAGTCGTCGGCGCTGGTGGGTTGAGCGCTGGCCAGGTACTCGCGGGCCGCCTGACGCCAGTCCGCCGTGGGGGTGCCGGTCAGTTCCTGATAGCGGCGGTCACCCATGATCACCGCCACCCGCTCGCCACGGCGCATCACCACGATCTCGTCGCCCTTCTGCGCCATGCGCAGCAGTTCGGCCAACCGGGTCTTCGCTTCGAAGGAACCAACCTCGCGGATCATGCCAACCAGTTTACTGGTTGAACCTGTCGTATGTCCATGCATGTCAAAGGCTTTTGCATGCGGATCTGAAATCCTGGGGCGCAGCAATCGGCACGCGCAGCAAAACCCCCTTCCTCTCTATGCTCGCCCAATGCCCCCTGCCACCTGGCGCAGCGACCTGTCCGTGCCCACGCGCCACAGCGTGTGGTGGGTGGCCGACGCCCTGCACGGCGATGGCACCTGCTGGCGCGAGGCACTTGAAGGTCTGGAAGGCAACTGTGTGGCCTTCATCGACAGCGGCGTGTCGGCCGCCTGGCCCGGACTGGCCGAGCGCCTGCACGCGGTGGTGAAGCAAGCCGCCCCACACCTGACCCTGCGCGCCGTGGACACCATGCCCGGCGGCGAACCCTGCAAGGATGGCCTGCACCATGCAGAGCGCGTGGCGCGCACATGCTTCGACCACGGAGTGAGCCGGCGCGGCTGCGTGATCGCCGTCGGCGGTGGCGCGGTGCTGGATGCGGCGGGCTTCGGCGCCAGCATGGCCCATCGCGGCGTGCCGCTGGTGCGCGTGCCCACCACCACGCTTGCCCAGGATGACAGCGCCATGGGCGTGAAGTCGGGCGTGAACGCCTTCAACCAGAAGAACGCACTGGGTGC
>CAIPQY010000368.1 GCA_903867275.1 uncultured bacterium
GCACACCTTCGTCATGCAGAATGCGGCGCAGCGCGCGCGCGTAGGCCAGATCCTTGATCGGATTCACGCTGCCGCCGTGCAGCGGCGCGCCGAACCAACGCACGCCGGCCTGGGCAAGCGAGGCCCGCGTCGCTTCGTCGGTATGGCCGGTGATGGCGATCACCTCGTGACCCGCCGACTGCGCGGCGCGGATCAGGCTGCCGCGGAAGGCCAGCACGCGGTGCGCGTCGCGACCGATCAGCGCGATCTTCATGATGTGGGTCTCCAGCGTTCCGCCCATGCCACGTACATGAGAATGGACCACATCTGGTGCACATGACCGCTCTCGCCGCGCATCAGGCCATTCCACATGCGGCTCACACCTGCCGCATCCAGCAGCGGGTCCTGGGCGACGCGCCTGGATGCAAGCAGGTCACCACCCCACGAACGCAGCGGACCGCGCAGCCATGACTCCAGCGGCACGCCGAACCCCGCCTTGGGTGCTATCAGCGCCTGCGTGTGCAGATGCCTCGCGAGCACCTGTCGCAGCAGCCACTTGCCTCGGCCGTGACGAACCTTCATCTGCGCCGGAAGCGACCACGCGAATTCCACCAGCCGATGGTCGAGAAGCGGCACGCGCACCTCGAGGCCCGATGCCATGCTGGCGCGATCCACCTTCACCAGCGCGTCATCCACGAGGTAGCCCGTCTGGTCCATGAACTGCATGCGGCGCAGGAAGTCGGGAAGTCGCGTCGCTGCGGCATCGTTCCACCAGCCCGCACCGGGCGCGGAAAGTCTCAGCGCATCTGCCAGCGCCGCTCGCGGAGCGGTCACCTGCTCGTACGCGTCGCGTTCCGTCGCGGCGTGAAGCATGGAGGCCCACTTGTGCACCCGGTCGCCGGCGCGGCCGACGCGCAGGCGGCGTGGCAGCAGCGGCTTCAGCGTCGCATGCAGCGCGTCCCATGCGTGTGGCGAAAGCGCGCGCGCAGCCACGGCGGCCGCCTGGCGAACCGGCCGTGGAAATCGACGCAGGCGCGGCCAGCCGTTGTGCGCAAACACGTGCCGGTGATAGCCGCCGAAAACCTCGTCGCCTCCGTCACCGGACAGCGCGACCGTGGCGTGTTCGCGCGTGAGACGGCTGATCAGGTAGGTCGGCAGCTGGCTGGAGTCGGCGAACGGCTCGTCGAACACCTCGGCCATGCGAGGCACGCACTCGAGCAGGGTTTCGGTTGTCGCGCGCAGTTCGACCAGCTGCACGCCGAGATCTCTCGCCGTGTCGCGCGCGATCGCCCGCTCATCGAACGCCGCCTCGTCGAATCCGACCGTGAAGGCGCGCAGGGATCCGGCGCCGCCGGCTCTGGCGATCGCGGCCACGGTGGTGGAATCGATGCCGCCCGAGAGGAATGCTCCGATCGGAACATCGGACACCAGGCATTCCCCGACAACCCGCTGAAGCAGCGTCTCGAGCCGATCCGTGGCCTCGGTTTCATCGCAGGTCAGCGGCTGGGCGCTGTTCGCGGCCGCGATCTCCAGCGCATTCCACCAGCACGAGGTGGTCGTGACGCCGGTGGTGAGGTCCACGCGCAGCGAATGGCCGGGTGCAACCTTTCGGACGCCGGTCCAGACGCAGTCGTTCCCGGGCACGCAGGCATGCGCGAAGAATCCGGCCACGGCATCGGTGTCGATGGTGCGTCGGAAGCCCGGCACCTGCAGCAGCGCCTTCAATTCGCTCGCGAAGGCGAAGGTGCCCGCCTGCTCGTCGCCCACCCATGTGTAGTGCAGCGGCTTGATGCCCATGCGATCGCGCGCCAGATGCAGGCAGCGCTCGTGTCGGTCGTGCAGCGCGAAGGCGAACATGCCGGCGAATCGCGTCAGCGCGGCACGAAGCCCCCAGGCCTCGATGGCCGCAAGCATCACCTCGGTGTCCGAGTGTCCACGCCATCGCGCGCCTGCCGCGGCGAGTTCGGTGGCCAGTGCCGGCGCGTTATACACCTCGCCGTTGAACGCGATCGCGTAGCGGCCTGAGGCGCTTTCCATGGGTTGATGGCCCGCGGGGGACAGGTCGATCACGCTCAGGCGCGCGTGCGCCAGGCCCAGCGCATCTCGCGCGTGCCACAGGGTGCCGGCGTCGTCAGGGCCACGATGGCGCAGGCACGCGCGCATCGCGTTCAGCGTGCCAGGGCCGTCGCCCAGAGCTCGTCGCATGTCGAAAAGGCCGGCGATGCCGCACATGGCTGCATGCTAGATCGTGGCGTGATCGTCGGAGATTCGTTGGATCGGCGACCGCGCCTTGTTACACTTCGTCGATAGTGCTGAAACCCGTTCTCCGGCTTCCCAATTCCGCGAAACTCGCTGTGGCTGTGGCCAGCGATGCGGCGATCCTCGCTGTGGCGGTGGCGGGGGCCTATCTGCTGCGTCTGGACCACCTGAAATGGCTCTGGCCGCAGGGTGCAGCGGCGATCGTGGGCATGGCGCTGGTGGGGCCTGCCGTGTTCCGCTTCGCGGGTCTGTATCGAGAGATCACGCGATACATCGGACCGGTGTTCGCCTATCGCGTGGTGAAGGGCACGGCGCTGCTTGCGCTGCTGTTCTATGCGGCGACCTTCCTGTTCGACCGAGGTAGCGGAACGCCTCGATCGGTGCCCATCATCTTCTTCCTGTTGTCCACGCTCGGCATCGGTGGATCCCGGCTCTTCGCGCGCTGGCTGCTTCTTGGCAAGAGCGCCGCCGCGCGCGGTCCGCGCGTCGTCATCTTCGGCGCGGGCGCCGCCGGCATCGGCCTGCATTCGGCGCTGGTGCATGCGCGCACACATCAGGTGATCGCTTACATCGACGACAACCCGCAGCTGGTGGGCCGTTCCATTCGCGGCGTGCCGGTCCGGCCGACCAGCGAGATGGACTTCATCGTCCGCGAGCATGGCGTGAACGCGATGCTGCTTGCGCTGCCCTCCGCCAGTCGCGAACGACGCAGGCAGTTGGCGGAGGCTGGCGTGAACCTCGGCGTGCAGGTGCTGACGGTGCCGACCTTGTCGGAAATCCAGGACGGCAGCGCGCGGGTGGATCAGATCCGCCCGGTCAGCATCGACGAGCTGCTCGGCCGCACGCCGGTGGCTCCAAAGACGGAACTGCTCCAGCGACTCGTGGTGGCGCGCAACGTGCTGGTGAGCGGCGCTGGAGGCAGCATCGGTTCCGAGTTGTGCCGAAAGATCATTGCCTGCCGCCCGGATCGCCTGGTGCTGGTCGACGCCTGCGAGCACAACCTGTATTCGATCGAGATGGAGCTGCGGAACTGGATGTCCGCCAACCGTTCCGACGTGCGCCTGGAGGCGGTGCTCGGGTCGGTGCAGGATGCGGTGTTGATGGAGCGGCTGCTGCAGGCGAACCGCATCCAGACCATCTATCACGCCGCGGCCTACAAGCACGTGCCGATCGTGGAGCGTCACGAGAGCGTGGGTGCCGAGACCAACGTGATCGGCACGCATGTGCTGGCCACGGCCGCGGAGCGCGCGGGCGTGGAAACGTTCGTGCTGGTCAGCACCGACAAGGCCGTGCGCCCCACCAGCGTGATGGGTGCCAGCAAGCGCGTGGCGGAACTGGTGCTGCAGGGACTGCACCGCCAGGGCAGTCGCACACGCTTCTGCATGGTGCGCTTCGGCAACGTGCTCGGATCCTCCGGCTCGGTCATCCCGCTGTTCCGTGAACAGATCGCGCGTGGCGGGCCGCTCACCGTCACGCACGCCGACATGGTGCGCTACTTCATGACCATTCCGGAGGCCGCCGAACTCATCCTGCAGGCTGGCGCCATGGCCAAGGGTGGCGAAGTGTTCCTGCTCGACATGGGCGAGCCGGTCCGCGTGGACGATCTGGCGCGGAACATGATCCGCCTTGCGGGGCGCTCCGTGCGCGACGCAGCCAACCCGAACGGCGATATCGAGATTCACTACACGGGCATCCGGCCGGGCGAGAAGATGTTCGAGGAGCTGCTGATCGGCGGCGAGACCAAGCCCACCGAGCATGCATCCATCCGGCTCGGTCACGAGCCCGCGCTGGCTCCGCAGCGTCTCGACACCAGCATCGACCGCTTGCGTGCCGCCATCGATCAGCGCGATGACAACGCCGTGCGAAGTCTGCTGGTGGAGATGGTGAACGAGGCATCCGCTCACGCGCCCGACACGGTCGCCTGATCAGGTGCCCGGCCCCAGGCGGTAGGTGGCGAGCCCCAGCCACTCCTTCAGGCAGTGCTCCGACTGCGACAGCGCGATGCCTCGCGGCAGCAGCATCGTCAGGGAGAATCGCTCGGCCGCGCCTCGCGTGTCGAAGTCGCAGGGCACCGGCACGACGGTGAAGCCTGCGCGTTCGTAGGCCATCCGTGAGCGCGGCATGTGATAGGCGCTCGTGCAGAGCAGGATGCTCTTCACGCCACGCAGCTTCAGCGCCGCGGAGATGCCTTCGCACTCGTCGCTGGTGTACAGCGCCGGTCCGCCCTCCACGATCGCCGCACGCGGCACCCCGCGCTGCACGGCGACATCCGCCAGCCACGCGCCATTCATCGGACTTCCCGGCACGTCGATCTGCCCGCCACCGGTCGCCAGCAGGGGCGCTTTGCCGGCCTTGAACGCATCGATCGCCTTGTCCAGGCGGTCCGCGGCGTGCTTGCCGAACTGCTCCAGCCGGCCGTCGGGGTGCACATACACCGCCTGTCCGCCTCCAAGCATCACGATGGCGTCGGCGTTTGGAAGCGCATTGATCGGCATGGACGGCGACTGCCGCTCCAACGACCAGGCCAGCAGGGTGGCCACCAGTGGTGTGCTGAATGCGTAAAGAACGAAGAGACCCCCCAAGGCAAGCGCGAATCCGGTTCGTGCGGTGCGTCGGTGCACCGCAGGCTGCATCGATCGCCACAGCAGCCACAGTCCGATCACGATCAGCACCATCGCGATGGTGGTCGGCATGAACAGCGACGTGTACCAGCGTGTCGGCACCAGATTCACGCCGCGCAGCCTACCGAACCCGCTTGCGCGTTCGTATTCTCTGCCCCATGGCGACCATCACACCCTTTGCGGGCGAACTCGTGGGCACGGCGATCCTCGTCATGCTCGGCGACTCCATCGTCGCCAACCACCTTCTGGAGCGAACCAAGGGCCATGGCGCCGGCTGGCTGGCGATCTGCAGCGGCTGGGCGGTGGCGGTGTTCGTGGCGGTGTATTGCGTGGCCAGCGTCAGTGGTGCGCACCTGAATCCCGCCGTCACGCTGGGCCTGAACATGGCGGGGGTGTTCCCGGGCGACAAGGTGCTGCCATACATCACCGCGCAGATGCTGGGTGGACTGGTGGGTGCCGTGCTGATGTGGCTGGTGCACCTGCCGCACTGGAGCCGCACCAGCGACGCGGCCGACAAGCTGGCCTGCTTCTGCAACGCGCCCGCCGTGCGCGCGCCGCTGTCGAACCTGCTCACCGAGGTCATCGCCACGGCGCTGCTCATCTTCGGCATCCTGGCCCTGAAGGACGCGCAGCTGAACATGAACGACGGCAGCGTGGTGAAGGTGAGCCTGGGTGC
>CAIPQY010000369.1 GCA_903867275.1 uncultured bacterium
CGGAGCAAGATGGACCTTTCGTGTACCCGAAGGAGAACTGAAAAATGAAGCGTCGATTCAACATCATTGCTGGCCTGGCGGCTTGTACGTCGCTGACCGGCTTCGCGCACCTGTGCTACGCACAGTGCGACACGAGCGCCCAGGGCGGCGACGTGGTCACCACCGACGGTTGGGAGCACAACGTGGACGCCGACTATGACGGCGAAGACGATCCCGATGCCAACGGCGGTTGCAACCTGAGCGCCCCCACCTTCACCAACCTCGGCAGCGTGTCTGCTGGCTCGATCAAGCGCATCCGCGGCGTGGTCGGCAACTACACCACCAGCTCCGGTGGCAACAGCCGCGACCTTGACTGGTGCACCTTCAACATGAGCGCGCCCGGTTACATCACCGTGTCGCTGTCCATGTCCAAGGACGGCGTGCCGTTCTCGACCAACGGCGCCGATGTGACGCAGTCCACCCTGTTCATTGCGCAGGGCTCCAACATCGCCGACGATGCCACCTACTGCAACGATGCGGCCACGGTGTTCATCTACGGCGAGAGCCTGGCGGGCGATTGCCCGCAGGTGGCCGTGTACCAGTTCCCCAACGGCGCCGACAGCAGCAAGATTCCAATGCCTGCCGGTCGCCACATGGTGGTCGTCACCACGCCATTCAACGCAGCTGCCTACACCGGTCCGGTCGACTACGCGGTGACCATGGAAGTGCTCGCGCTTGACAACGCGGTCTGCGGCACCAGCACCAAGGCGTGCACCGAGGCCCACACGGGCGGCGGTTGCAACGACGCGGCCTGCTGCGACCTGGTCTGCGGCTTCGACAGCAACTGCTGCTCGGTGGCTTGGGACCAGTCCTGCGTGGACAAGGGCGTGAGCGAGTGCGGTCTGTTCATCTACAACTGCGCGCCGGGTGCCGGCGCTCCGGAGAATGACTGCGCGGGCGCGGCGACCTTCATTGACGCCTCCGTGCTGCCTCTCACCTTCGGCTTTGATGCCAGCAAGGCCAGCAACGACGGCCCGAACGACGTCAATGCGCTCTGCAGCAGCAACACCACCAAGGACGTGTGGTACGTGGTTGGCCCGCTCGCCTACGGTGGCGAACTGCGCGCAACCATGTGCGGCCTTGGCAACACCGGTGACGCCGTGCTGAGCATGTACAACCTCGGCACCGACAGCACCATCACCGACGGCTCGATGCTGCCCGACATGTACATCGGCTGCCGCGACGACGTGTGTGACGATGACGGCGACGGCACGCTGGATTTCGGCGGTCCCGCCGGCATCCAGATGATCGGCGTGCTGCAGGGCAACTACTACGCCCTGCGCGTGGGTACCTTCCTCGACGCTGGCCAGGATCCGACGGCTCCGGCCGGTCTGGTCGGCAGCCTCACGGTCAGCTTCCGTGCAACGGTGTTCACCAACGGCCTGCAGCAGGCTCTGGCGAAGGCTGACGGCAGCAACGTGAACCTGGGCTGGATCTCGGGTTGGGGGAGCGCGGCCAACACCAAGCGTTGGATGTTCGTGCCCTGCTTCACCACCGAGAGCGCCACCATCAACGGCTTTGACTTCACGGCCTTTGATAGCGGCAACGGTGCAACCGATCAGGTCAACTTCAAGATCATCGCTCGCGACAGCGCGGCGGCGGTCCATGGCCAGTTCGGTCGTCCGTTCGGCAATGGTCTCTTCGACGCCAGCGCCGTGCTGGCTGAAGGCACCGAGCCCTTCGACATCGCTGCCTTCGCAGACGTTGGTGACCGCTACGGCCAGCGCTTCTTCGTGGATCTGTCCACGCCGTTCGACCTGGCTGCAGGCGACTACTACTTCACCACCTACGCCTCGAACTCGGGCGGTGGTGAGGAGTCGTTCGCATGGCTCAGCTACGGCGTCGACGGTATCCCCGGCCAGACGCTGACCACCCTGACCAACGCGGGTACCAA
>CAIPQY010000370.1 GCA_903867275.1 uncultured bacterium
CAATGCGCGCGAGGTGTTCGAATGGGCCATGCAGGGTGGCGACACGCCGCTGGCCAAGGGCGAGCGCGTACAGATGCTGTTCATGCCCGACCAGCATCTGGGTCGCAACACCGCGCGCATGCGCGGCCTGAAGAGCGAGCTGGACACCGAGCGTGGTCAGGGCACCGCTGACATGGCGGTGTGGAACCCGAAGAAGCCGCGCGGCGGCCTGAGCGAGCAGGTGATCCGTGATGCCACCGTGCTGCTGTGGGCGGGTCATTGCAGCGTGCACAAGCTGTTCCGCCCCGAACATGTGGCGCAGGCGCGGCATCAGGACCCCGGCACCACGGTGATCGTGCATCCCGAGTGCTGCCAGGAAGTGGTGGAACTGGCCGACGAGGTGGGCAGCACCGAGTTCATCATCGAGCGGCTGCAGCAGGCGAAGGCCGGCAGCAGCTGGACCATCGGCACCGAAGTGCATCTGGTGGAACGCGTGTGCCGCGAGGCCGAAGCGCGCGGCGTGCGTGCGCGCATTCTCAGCGACTGCCAGTGCCTGTGCACCACCATGGTGCGCATCGGTCAGCCGCACCTGTTGTGGGTGCTGGACAACCTTGCCGAAGGACGCGTGGTGAACCGCATCCAGGTGCATCCCGAGGCGGCGCGACTGGCGCGGCGCAGCCTTGATCGCATGCTCGCGCTGCGCCCGCCCGCCCCTGCGGCGGCAGTGGTGGACTGAAATGGAAACGAACAACATGAAGCCTGCAAGCAAGTGGAAGTGGCTGTTGATTGGCGCCGGCGCCCTGGTGCTGGTGCTCGCCTCGCTGGTGGCGCTCGCGCCCATGCTGGTGTCCAGCCTGGGCAAGGGCTTCGTGGAAGGACAGATCGGCAGCGCGGTGAACGGCACCGCCACCATCCAGTCGCTGTCGCTCAGCTGGTTCGGCGAGCAGCGCATCACCGGCCTGGCGATTCAGGACGCGCAGAAGACCGCCGATGTGCGTCTGGACGCGGGCTGCGGCAACGGTCTGTTCGACCTCGCCACCAGCAGCATCGGCGAACTGCGCGTGCAGTTGGCCGGTTCGGTGAAGGCACAGATGCTGCCCGATGGGCGCACCAGCCTGGAAAACCTGATGCCGCCGAAGTCCACGGCGTCGAAGCCGGCCGCGCCCGCGAAGTCGAGCGGCGGCCTTGATCTTCCCTTCGGCATCGCGCTCAACATCGGCGGTTTCGACTTCACGCTCACCGACGCGCAGGGCACGGCCTTCGCGCTGCGTGGGCTGAAGGGTTCCGCAAGCATCGGTCGCGGCAAGCCGCTCGCGATCGATCTGGCGGCCAGCCCGCAGGTGCGTGATCGCGAAGGCAAGTGGGCGATCAAGGGTTCGCTCGATCGGTTCATCGGCAAGGATGGCGCGCTCGATCTTGCCGCGCTCACCGGCGAGATGGACGCGAACGTGTCGGGCGCGTTGATCGGCGTGGTGGGCTTCAGCGCCGAGATGCAGTCCGCCTCGCTGCGCGTGCAGGCGCCGGCGGGTCAGCCGATCGGCATCGCGGTGAACGCCGCCATGACGGTCGAGGGCAGTCCCTCGCAACTGCAGGTGCAGGCGCAGGCAAAGCGACCCGCCGCGGGCGTGACGCCGGCGTTGTGGGCGGCGGATCCGCGCACGTGGAATGGTTCGGTGAACGCGCAGGGCTTGCCCACGGCGCCGCTGCAGCGCTTCGTGGCGAGCACGCCGCTGGTGCTCACGCGCGACCTCGGGCCCACCGTGTCGCTCGCGTTGCAGACGGGCACCGATGCCAGCATGCACCTGTCGATCGACACGCAGCAGGTGAAGGTGACCGCCGATGCGGTGATCGACCTCGCTTCAGGCGCGATGGAGGGCAAGGGCATCACGCTGCAGGCCACGCTTGATCCCGGATTGATGGCGTCGTTCAACACATCGGTGGATGCTCCGGTGCTGCTGGCGGCCACGGTGAACACGCTGCGCACGCCCGGCATCGCCGCGGGTGGCGCATTCGATGTGTCGGCCATTCGACTGGATGGCAACGCCACCCTGCAGCCGATGCATGTGCTGGGTCTTGGGCCGCAGATGGTGGCGGTGGGAGCCACCACGCTCTCGTTCAGCGCCGCGCCGGTCGGCACGCAGACGGACATCTCGCTGAAGACCTCGCTGCAGCAGGCACCGATCGAGTCCATGGTGCGCGTGACGGGCCTGGGTCCGAAGCTGGCCGTCGAGACGGCACAGGTGCAGGCCACCTTCGCGGCCGGTCCACTGGATGCGGGCACCGTGCCAGGTCTGCCCGCCTCGGCGCGTGAATGGATCGCGCGGGTGCAGCCGGGTGCCACCACGATCCGTGTCAGCATGGCGGGTGGCGTGCAGAAGGGCAGTGCGCAGGCGCAGCTCGACATGGCGCTCGGTTCGATTCCACTTCAGGGCTCGTGGGATGCCGACACCATCAGCCTGCAGCAGGTGCAGAGCACGCTGGCGTTGCAGCCCGCGCTGGTGGCATCGCTCTCGCAGAACGTGTTGCAGTTGTCCGCGCCCGCGTCGGTGCAGCTCACGGCGGGTCCGTTGCAGGTTTCGCGCAAGTCCGTCACCGCCGGCGCGCCGGAATTGAAGCCCGTGCAGGTGTCGCTGAAGGTGCCCGCGCTCGCCGTGGCATC
>CAIPQY010000371.1 GCA_903867275.1 uncultured bacterium
CGCGGCATCACCACGGTCACCGAAATGCCCAGGTCGCGCCCGTGATACGCCAGCGCAAGCGCGTGATTGCCCGCACTGGCCGCCACCACGCCACGCGCACGCAGCGCCGGATCCATCTGCAGCAGCGCATTGCGCGCCCCGCGCTCCTTGAAGCTGCCCGTGCGCTGCAGGTACTCGGCCTTGGTGAAGATGCGCGCGCCGCACAGCTCCGACAGCGCATCGCTCTCGTGGCACGGCGTGCGCACCACGCCGTCGGCGATGCGGGCCATCGCCGCCACCACATCGTCGCAGTGCACGTCGATCGCGGTGGCGGTCATGCTGCCTCGCTCAGGCCTTCGGACCGGCGTTGCGCACCGCGTCCGTGATGGCGAACTTGCGGTCGTTGTCGCGGAACTTGGTGGCCAGCTCCTTCGCCTTCGCGTCGTAGGCCGCCTTGTCCGTCCACGTGTTGCGCGGATCCAGCACCTCGGCGGGCACGCCAGGCACCTCGACCGGCATGTGCAGGCCGAACACGGCATGCTGCACCGTCTTGATGTTCTTCAGCGCACCGCTGTGGATGGCGTTCACCATGGCGCGCGTGTAGGCCAGCTTGAAGCGGCTGCCCACGCCGTAGGGGCCGCCCGTCCAGCCGGTGTTCAGCAGCCACACGTCGCTGCCGTGCTTCTTGATGCAGTCGGCCAGCATGGCCGCGTACACCATGGGCGCGCGCGGCATGAACGGACCACCGAAGCACGCGCTGAAGTTGGGCTGCGGCTCGGTCACGCCGGCCTCGGTGCCGGCCAGCTTCGAGGTGTAGCCGTTCAGGAAGTAGTACTGCGCCTGCTCGGGCGTGAGCTTCGACAGCGGCGGCAGCACGCCGAAGGCGTCCGCCGACAGGAAGATCACGTTGCGCGGATGGCCCGCCACGCTCGGAATGCGCGCGTTGGCGATGTGCTGCAGCGGATAGGTGGCGCGCGTGTTCTCGGTGCGCTTGCTGCTGTCGTAGTCGGGCACGCGGGTCACGGGATCCACGGTGGTGTTCTCGAGC
The DNA here is from genome assembly GCA_903867275.1 of uncultured bacterium. Classification (GTDB taxonomy): domain Bacteria; phylum Planctomycetota; class Phycisphaerae; order Phycisphaerales; family SM1A02; genus SYAC01. The sequence goes on from CAIPQY010000371.1 coordinate 1,028, forward strand.
ACGCTGCCGAAGCGGATCGCGTCCCAGATCTCGGGCTCGCCGGCCTTGGTCAGCTTGATGCACTTGGCGTAGCAGCCGCCCTCCACGTTGAACACGCCCTTGTCGCTCCAGCCGTGCTCGTCGTCACCCACCAGATCGCGGCTCGAATCGGCGCTCAGCGTGGTCTTGCCGGTGCCGGACAGGCCGAAGAAGATCGCCACGTTCTTGGGGTCGTTGCGATCCACGTTGCACGAGCAGTGCATGGGGAACACGCCCTTCTCGGGCAGGTCGTAGTTCATCGCGTAGAAGATGCTCTTCTTCATCTCGCCCGCGTAGCGCGTGCCGATGATGACCACCCTCTTCTTCTCCAGACTCTGGATGATGGCCACGGGGCCCTTCACGCCGTAGCGCTCGGGCTCGGTCAGGCGCAGCGAACCGGCGTTGATGATGGTCCAGTCCTGCTGCCAGGTGGCCAGATCCTTCGCCTCGGCGTTGATGAACAGCGTCTTGGCGAAGAGCGAGTGCCACGCCTCCTCGGTGAACACGCTCACCTTGCAGCGGTAGGCCGGATCGGCGCCCGCGAAGCCGTCGAAGCGGAACAGGTCGCGGCGCTGACGCAGGTGGTCCATGGCCAGCGCTTCCAGGGCCTCGAAGTTGGCCGTGCTGATGGGCTGATTCACCTTGCCCCAGTCGATGTTGCCGTGGATGCCCGCGGTGTCCTCCAGGAACTTGTCGTTGGGACTGCGGCCAGTGCGGTCGCCGGTGTCGCAGGTGATGGCACCGTTGCTCGCCAGCACGCCTTCACCACGGGCCAGCGCGAGTTCCACCAGCCGCGGAACGGGCAGGTTGGCGTGCATGGAGGCGGTGCCGAAATCGATGGCGCGTGCGGTGGCGGTGCTCATGGATGCTGCTCCTCTGTTGGGTGAGACGGAAGCGGACAAATGTACCACCCTCCCCCCCACCCCTCCAACCACCTTGTTTCCGGCCTTTGACCGCCGCCCCAGAACGCATTACAGTTGCCCGCCTTACGGCGACCGTAGCTCAGTTGGTAGAGCACCGGGTTGTGATCTCGGGTGTCGCGGGTTCGAGCCCCGTCGGTCGCCCTTCCCATGCGCTGCGTGCTGCTTCAATGCGAGCCTGCCTGGCAGGATCTGGATTCAAGCCGCACGCAGCTGGCGAAGATGCTGGAAGCCGAAGGTGATGTGCGCGGCGCGCTGGTGGTCACGCCGGAAATGGCCGAGAGTGGCTTCACCATGCATCCGCAGCATGCGTGCGATGATCAAGGCGCGCACTTCGCGGCCACGCTCGCGCGCACGCACGGTTGCTTCCTTCAGCATGGCTTCATCGAGCGCAGTGCCACCGGCTTCCGCAATGTGGTCGGCCTGTTCGCACCCGACGGCGCGTGCCTGCTGCGCTACGCCAAGCACCAGCTGTTCTCGCCCGCAGGCGAAATGCGCGCATTCGAGGCGGGCACCTCGATCGCCACGGCGCGCGTTGGCGAGCTGATGGTGTCGCCGATGATCTGCTACGACCTGCGCTTTCCGGAGTTGTGGCGACACGCTGCTCTTGCGGGCGCAGAGGTTTACACGCTTTCCGCCTGTTGGCCGCAGGTTCGACAGGCGCACTGGCGCGCACTCGCCATCGCGCGCGCCATCGAGAACCAGGCCTTCGTGATCGCGTGCAATCGCGTGGGCAACGAGCCCAACGCCCGATACATCGGCGGCAGCATCGTGATCGCGCCCGATGGCGAGGTGCTGGCCGAGGCGGGTTCGGAGAGGACGGCGCTGCACGCCACGCTGGATATCAGCCGTTTGCGCGAGTGGCGCGCCAAGTTCCCGGCCCTGCGCGACATCGACCACGCGCTGCTCGGGAAGATTCCTGCACGGAGTGGCGCCGATTCCGCACGAATCGATTGACGCGACCCGAACACGCTTTAGACTGCGGCCGACGGACCTCTTCGTGATTCATTCGAACTCGACAACTCGTCCTGTGGTGGTGCGCGGCCCGGTTCCCCTGGAACCCGAGGTCGAGGATCTTGTGCGCCGCGCCTGCTTCGGACTTTCCGCGCCAGCGCTGATGGAATTCAACGTGCGCCCCGACGAGATCGTGGAGCACCTCACGCACGCGGGCTTGGCCGTGGCCAATCGACCTGATCGCGTGCTGCAGAACCTGGATGGTGTGGCGCACGCGGTGGCGTGCATCCGCGGCGATGCGCGCGCCTGGATCGAACTTGCCAATCGTCACGGCTGGTGCCTGGAGCGCGCCGCCATGGATCGACACGATGTGGAGGGCGGACTGTGCGCCCGCCGCTTCTGGGTGGATGTTCGTCGCGGAACCCTTGGCGCCCCCGAAGATCGCGTGCGCGACGATGGCTGGCCCTACCCGCGCCTGCAGTGGTTCGCCGGCCTGCGACCGCTTCGCCACTGGCTGGCGGATCGCCTGTTCGGCGGCATCGAGGCGCGCGCCGAAAGCGCGCATCGCGAGCGGCTTGACAGTCTCGCCACCGGGCGTAGCCTTGCCTCCCCCGCGGTTTCGGCCGCGACGGCACCTTAGCTCAGTTGGTAGAGCACCGCATTGAAAATGCGGGTGTCCCCGGTTCAAGTCCGGGAGGTGCCACTTCTCGTTGCGGGCGCTGCACGCCGGTCACCGGACTGCGCGCACCCACACGACGAACACACCCAATGATGGTTTCGTGGCAACGCGCCTGCGCGCGTTCAGTCGCCGCTGTCGCCGAGCTTGGAGAACCCGAGATCCACGCGACCCGGACGCACCCCTTCGGGCACCCCACCCTCGAAGGCGAAGCGCTGCTGCAGCGCCTCGATCAGCGTGGACTCGCTCACCAGCCGAACGCGCGGGCGCAGCCCCAGCACGCGCTCGATGAAGCGCATGGCGCGCGCCGCGTGGGCGGCCGTGCTGAGCACTTCCAGCTCGTCCCCCACCCGCTGCAGCGGCACCACCGCAAATTGCCAGGCCCTTCGACGGCCGATCCTGTGAGCGTCGTTCATTCGTCTCCTCCACCCCGTGCATCGGCGCGATCCGGGGGTCGCATCACGCCCATTGCGGAACTTCGGCCCAAGCCGCTTCCGACTGATCCGTCGTAGCCTCGTGACCAGCGAAATCATGCACGCCCACGCACGCAATCGACTCGCCGACGAACTGCGCCGCCGCATGCGCGCGTGCACCGATCGCGCCAACCTGACCACCCTGCAGCGGCTGCTGCACCGCCTCGACAACGCCACCGATCAGCGCCTGCCATCGGTGGTGGCCGAGGTGCTGGTGGCGCGCCGCGCGCTGCTGGCGGGCTGCACGGTGGATGCCGAAACGCCCACACCCACCGGCCGCACCTGCGATTTCCGGCTGGCGCGCGATGGCGTGCTGCTGCACGTGCACGTGAAGCGGCTCGACGCGCCGCCCATGCCACAGATCACGGTGCCCGCGGCGCTGCGCCGCGCGATCCGGTGCACCCGCGCGCTGCGCGTGGGCATGCGATGGAGCGACGAACTCGACGCGACCGGCCTGCGTCGGCTCGGCCACGCATTCGACGCGTTCCTGCGCGAAGGCGAGATCGGCGAGTCGCTGTCGGTGCGCGACGGCACCCAGCACGAACTGGGTCATCTGCGCATCGATCGCCCCGCCGAACGGCTCGACGTGCGCGTGGACCGCCCCGATCGCCTCGCCGTGCTGGACCGCCTGGATCGCCTGCTCGACCGCGCTTCGCAGCAATGCATGCCCGGACGCGAGAACGCGATCATGGTGGTGGGCGCATGCGAGGCAGACGCCGAACTGCTGGATCAGGCGCTGCTCGGCGAGTTCATCGCGCGATGGGATCGACTGCCGCGCCGCGGCGAGCGTCAGGCCTTCGGGCGTGATGACACCGGCCTGTGGTCGCGCGGCGCCGCGCGTGACGCGGGCATCGCGTGCTGGTGCACCATGGATGGACTCGACAGCGCACCAAAGCTCTCCGCCGGCCACATGTGGCTGCGTGACGAACATGCGCCGAAGCCTGAAAGCGCTGCGCTGGCCCGCGCCAGCCTGCTGCGCTCGCGCGCAGGCTGATTCAGCAGCAACCCGGGCCGCAGCAACCCGGTTTCGCGGCAGCCGTGGCAGCCACCGGCACGCCGCATCGATCGGGCGCCAGGCATTCCGTGTGCTTCAGGCCCAGTCGGAAAAGCACCAGACCCTCCTGCCGCTCGGCGCCGATCAGCGGGTACTGCGAGATCACGCCGCGCTCGTATTCCACTTCCACCTCCAGGTCATCGTCACCCAGCAGGTCCTGCGCCATGTGCACGATGCCAGCCAGCTTGCCGGTTGCCAACCGATGCTCGCGATCATCCGCCACCCACACCTGCAGCATGCAGGCGCTGCGCGTGCGACGCGTGCCGCCGCAGTCGATGAAGCGCCTGTCCACGCGCGCCACCTCGGTCACGTGGAAGTGCGCGGGCACCAGCGTGCCGTCCGGAAGCACGAAGCGCAGCTGCGCATCGGGTCGTTCAGCGAGCCATCGGTTGAGTTCAGATCGTCGCATCGAGGCATTCCCTTCTGCATTGCCCGCACGCGTGCGGGCGATTGATCATCACCACTCACCCACCATGCGCTCATGCGGCGGTGCGCCGCGATCGGGCCTGCCGGGCTGCGCATCCCACTGCGTGCGCACGAAGTCGTTCGCCGGAACGCCCTCGATGTCGAAGCGTGCGCCGCGCGACAGCAGCTGGTCCACCTGACGCCGGCCGATCTCCACC
>CAIPQY010000372.1 GCA_903867275.1 uncultured bacterium
ATGCCTTGGCGCCAACATGCCCGCCGACGAGGTGGCTGCAGCCGCTGGTCCGCAGCCGCACCGTGGCCCAGCCAATCTGGTGGCGATCAGTGCCGGCACGCCTCTGGCCATGCGCAGCGTGGCGCGACTTGTGCAGGCGCTTCGCGGAACCCCACACGGACAGCGCGTGGCCGTGATGGTGGGCGGACTGCCGTTCCATCTGGCCGATGGGCTGTGGCGCACGGTGGGTGCCGACGGCTTTGCCTCCTCAGCCTCCGGCGCACCGACGCTGGGCCTGCAGCTGGTGAAGGCGCGCGCGGGCTCGGCGCACGCCTGAGCGCGCCGAGACACCGCACGCACATTCCGCGCGGCGTGATCTACAGCATGTCCGCGGCCAGACTGGCCAGTTCGCTGCGCTCCGTCTTGCTCATGGTCACATGGCCAGCGATGCGCTGTCCCTTCATGCGCTCGATCAGGTGCGACAGGCCGTTGCTGGCGGCGTCGAGGTACGGATTGTCGATCTGGCCGATGTCGCCGGCCAGCACGATCTTGGTGCCCTCGCCCACGCGACTCACGATGGTCTTCACCTCGTGCGGCGACAGATTCTGCGCCTCGTCCACGATCATGAACTGGTGCGGAATGCTGCGGCCGCGGATGTAGGTGAGCGGTTCCATCACCAGCTTGCCGCCGGCCACCAACTGGTCCATGCGCTGCTCGGCGGTGCGACTGTCGGCGTCACTGCCACCGCCACCGCGCGTGCTGAGCAGGTAGCTGACATTGTCGAAGATGGGCTGCATCCACAGCGACAGCTTCTCGTCCTTGTCGCCGGGCAGGTAGCCGATGTCGCGGCCAAGCGGCATGATCGGTCGCGCCACCAGCAGCTTGTCGAAGCGCTCCTCGCGGAACACCTTGTGCAGGCCCGCGGCGATCGCCATCAGCGTCTTGCCGGTGCCCGCGGGGCCGATCAGCGAAACCAGCCGCACTTCGTCGTCGAGCAGCAGATCCAGCGCCATCGTCTGCTGCAGGTTGCGCGCCATGATGCCGTACACCGGCTTGCGCGGACCCACCACGGGAATCAGGTGGCCCGTGTCGGCCAGCATGCGCGCCAGTCCCGTGTGTCCCTCGTCGCTGTCATCCACCAGCGTGACGAACTGGTTCGCCACCAGCTCGTGCGCCTGGATGTCCATGCCTTCGGGGCTCTTCAGGATGAGCCCCTCGAGCTGCTCCACGCTGAGCTGGCGCTCCTGATACAGCTCGTCGATGGTCTCGCCGGGGCAACGCATGGTGGCGTAGCCGGCGTACAGCCAGTCGGCGTCCACGCGATCGGCCTCGAAGTCCTCGCTCGGAATGCCGAGCGCGTCGCACTTCACGCGCGCGTTGATGTCCTTGCTGATGAAGATGGTGCGCAGGCCCTGCTCATGCAGGCGATGCGCCACGCCCAGGATGCGGTTGTCCGCCGAATCAAGGTCCAGCGCGAACGGGGTGGTGCGGTCACAGCGCTCGATGCGGATGGAGCCCCCCTGCTCGTTCCACACCACGCCCTCGAAGAGGCTGCCCACGGAGCGCAGCTTGTCCAGCGCGCGGATCGTGCTGCGCGCGTTGCGGCCGGTCTCGTCGTTGTTCTTCTTGAACTTGTCGAGCTCCTCGATCACCTGCAGCGGGATGATCACCTCATGCTCCTCGAACTTGTACAGCGAGTTCGGGTTGTGCAGCAGCACATTGGTGTCCAGCACGAAGTGCTTGCGCGTGGCGGAGGCGCCAGCGCCGGCTTCCTGCTGCTTCAATTGGTGCGAACCAGACTCGGACGGTGACCGCTGTGCGGCGTTCGGAGCGTGCTTCAAGGCGTTGACCCCTGTGAAAGCTGCCTACCAAACCAAGGACCCGATCATCCATGATCGGCTCGTTCGACCCCGGAACGATCGATTCTGGGACTCCCCCTGTCAAGTTCACGCATCCTTCATGGAAGGGAAAATGTTTCGCGACTAGGATGCCTTCCCATGAGCATGCTCCAATCGACGAATCCGGTGTTGGCTGACGGTCGCCTTGGTCCCGCCCTGCGCAACGCGGCGGCCGCGGAGGGTCGCGCCACGGTGGGTGGCGTGGTGAACAAGACCACGCTGTGCATCGCGGTGGCGGTGGTTTTCGGGGCGATCGGCCATTCGGTGGTGAAGGCCAACCCCGGTCTGCTGGGCATCGTGAACATCGTGGCGTTCGTGGCCTCCATGGCGGTGGGCTTCGCGCTGTGGGGCCGCCCGGCCTGGGCGGCGCTGCTGGCCCCCGTGTACGCCGCAGTGCAGGGCTTCTTCCTGGGTGCGGTGGCCATGGTGCTGGACAGCATCCTGGCGCAGAAGGGCATCCGACTGGCCGGCGGCGTGGCCATGCAGGCCTTCGTGGTGACCACCGGCGTTTCGATCGCCTGCCTGCTGCTGTACCGCAGCGGCGCGATCCGCTTCACGCAGCGCGGTGCCTTCATCCTGTGGTGCGCGGTGCTGGGCATCGCGGCCACGTACCTGATCTCGTTCGTGCTGAGCCTTTTCGGCGTGCAGACGGCGTTCATCTCGCTGCCCACGCAGACCGGCAACAGCTCGGGCGCGATGATCGGCCTGGCCATCAATGCGGTGATCCTGATCGTGGCGTCGCTGACGCTGGTGGCCGACATCCAGCAGGTGGATCAGGCGGTGGCGGCCGGCGCCCCCGAGAGTTCCGAGTGGTATCTGGCCTACGGCCTGCTGGTCAGCCTGATCTGGATCTACCTCGAGAGCATGAAGATCGTGTTCCGCATCGCGATGATGTTCGGTGGCGGCAACA
>CAIPQY010000373.1 GCA_903867275.1 uncultured bacterium
GGAATCCGGATCGTCACGCCCTTGCGAAGCTTCTTCGGATCCGGGATCACGTTCTTGTTGTACTTCGCCAGCGCCAGCGACAGCGATCCGTCGTTGTACTCCTTCTTGCAGATGGAGAACAGCGTCTCGCCCTCGGCGATCGGGTGCATGCGAACGCCGGGTTCGGATTCCTGTGTCTTCGTGGCCGCGGGCTTCACGGGTGCGGCCGGCTCCATCACCAGGGTCTGGCGAACGGGTTCGGGCTGCGAGGAGATCGGCGTCACGCCATGCGTGGGCTGCACGACCGGCGCAGGCGCGGCCATCGGCTCGGGCTGCACGGTGGTTGCGCTTGCGGCGGGCGGCGTGACCGCCGCGATGGTGATGGGCCGAGCCGCGCGATCACGACCGGTGTCGGACGCGCTGAGCTTGGTGGTCTCCTGACGCTGCGCGGCACTGAAGTGGTCGCTGACCAGAATGCCGACGAACAGCAGAAGACCGAATCCGACGACCAGTGCCAACTTGTTCTCTCGTGTCATTTCGCATCCTTGCGTTTGGCCCTGCCTGCTGCAGGCCGGGCGGTTCCATCATCCATGATCCTGCCACGCGTCATCCTCGCCGCGCGGCTCCAAACGAACGGCCCTCAGCTTGGCCGATCGAGAGCGGGGATTGTGTGCTTGCTCCGACTCGTTCGCCACCAGTGGTTTCTTCGTCAGTCGGGAGGCCCATCCTTGGCGTTCCCATTCGACGAATGACCTTTTGATGGATCGGTCTTCCAGGCTGTGGAAGGCCACAATTGCCACACGCGCTCCAGGTGCGAGCCAGGTTGGCTTGCCGGCAGCGATGGAGGCTGCCGCCTGTCCAATGGCCGATAACAATGCATCAAGCCGCTCCAGCTCCTGATTCACCGCGATGCGGAGCGCCATGAATGTGCGGGTTGCCGGATGCACCCGGCTTTGGTGGGCGCGCGCTCCATAGGCCTTTCGCACGGCATCGGCCAGATCCTGCGTGGTTCGAAGGGTGCCCTGCTGCCGCCGCTCGATGATGCAGCGCGCGATCCGTCGCGCAAACGGGTCCTCGCCCAGTTCAAAGATGGTGTCGGCGAGCTGGGACTCGGTCATGGTGGCCAGCAAGGCTTCGGCCGTTGGGCCGCTGCCTGGATCCAGTCGCATGTCCAGCGGTCCCGGCTGACCGAACGCAAGGCCACGGGTTGGATCATCCATCTGGTTGCTGGCGAAGCCGAGATCGGCCAGCAGCATGTGCGCCTGCAAGCCCGCGGTGCGAAGCGTCTGCGGCATGCGCTCGAAACTGCCATGCACCGCGATCACCTTGGGCGCATCGGGAAGCGCGCGAACCCTGCTCTCGGCAAAGTGCAGGTTGCCTGCATCGAGATCGCTCAGCACCACGGTGCCCGAAGCACCAACGCGCTTGCCGATCTCGCTCGCATGACCCCCCCGCCCCGCGGTGCAGTCCGCAAGTGCCTCGCCCTGTTGCGGCGCAAGCAGCTCCAGGATTTCATCCATCAGCACCGGAATGTGGCCGGCGGATTCCATGCCGTCAGGCCGGATCCTGCGGGGCCGGACTCACGGTCGCATCGGCGTTCGCACGCTCCATGGTGCGCGCCTGGATCTGCCAGGTCGCCTGACGCGCCACCTTGATGGCGATCGCCGAGATGAACGCGAAGAACGCGAACGCCAGCGACACGATCGCAAGCACGCGCGTGTCGGTGAGCAGTCGCGTGGCCGCCATGGCGACACCCAGCACCCCGAAGCACACGGTGATGCCGTACAGCGCGAACACCGCCGTCTTCACGCCGCCCAGCGAGCGCTTCAGCAGGTGATGGATGTGATTGCTGTCCGCGCTGTGGAACGGCAGGCCAGCCAACTTGCGCCGGATGATCGCCAGGATCGTGTCCAGGATCGGCAGACCGAAGATCACCAGTCCGGCGATCACCAGTTCGGTCTGTCCCTTCTCGCCGAAACTCATGATGATCACCACGCACAGATAGCCGAGCAGCAGGCTGCCGCAGTCCCCCAGGAAGATCATCGCCGGATTGAAGTTGTAGGGCAGGAATCCAAGGGTTGCTCCCAGCAGCGCAAGGCTGAGCGCCACGCGCATGCCCACCAGGCTCTGCTCCGGATCATCCACACGCTCGGTCATGGCCATCATCAGGCTCACGGCCAGCAGGCCGATCGCGGTGATCGAGGTCGTGCCCGACAGCAGGCCATCAAGACCGTCGATCAGGTTCGCCGCATTGCAGCCGCCGATCACGAACAGCGCGACCAGCGCCGTGCCGACCCAGTAGTACAGCTCCGTGTTGTGGACGCTGACCTGGCCGATCGAGAACAGCGTGTCCTGCGGCGAACCGAACACGGACTTCAGCGCACCCTCGGCGAGGCGAGGACCCACATCCTCGATGGCCAGCGCCGCAGCCGCGACCAGCTGACCCGCCACCTTCAGTCGCGGATCCCATTTCCAGATGTCGTCGGCCAGTCCGGTGAACACGATGGCCACCATGCCGATCACCACGCTGAACGGCACCACCTTCAGGAAGGCCGCGTCGCCGCGGGTCACGAACGTGGCCGCCATCAACGACACGATCACGCCAAGGAACACCGCCAGGCCGCCGAGATACGCCACGGGATAGGCGTGGAACTTCCGCTGCCGATCCGGCATGTCGATGATGCCGGCCTTCACGGCGATCTTGCGCACGAACGGCGTGGCCAGCAGGGTGACCGTGAACGCGATCAGGAACACCGGCGCGTAGCTGTTCAGCAGCTCCAGCGGGCGGAAGAGCAGGCCCGTCGTCTCCGGATCGACCGGCGACGGAACCGTGGTGGGTGTCAGGTCAATCATGCCGCATGCTCCTTGTGCGACGCGGCGTCGAGCCACGCACCGATGTCGTCGATCGTCTGCTCGAGCGCGATGGTCGCATCGAACCCGATCAGTCCGCGGATGCGCGTCAGGTCGGGCTCGCGTGCGCGAAGATCCTCGAAACCCGCGCCGAAGGCGGCCTCGTACGTCTGGAGAGCGATGGTCGAGCGCGAAGCCGTGCGACGGATCACCAGTTCCGCGAGCGCTCGGATGCCGATCGTCCGATCCGATCCGATGTTGAAGACACCCCCCTGCGCGGCTTCCACCTCGAGAAGCTGCTCGATGCCGCGCACCACATCGCGGACATCCGCGAAGCAGCGCGACTGCATCCCGTCGCCATGCACTTCCAGAGGCTGGTTCGCCCGGGCCGCCGCGATGAATCGCGGCAGCACCATGCCCCAACGGCCAACCTGACGCGGCCCCACCGTGTTGAACAGGCGCACCACGACGACCGGCAGACCCGAGGCTCGATGCGCGGCCAGGGCCATGAATTCATCGAGCGCCTTCGAGCAGCCATAGCTCCAGCGCGTCACGGACGTCGGGCCGTACACCACGTCATCCGATTCGCTCAGCGGAAGCAGCGTGGACTTGCCATACACCTCGCTGCTGCTGGCGATGATGGTGCGCGCACCGGTTCGTTGCGCCATGCGGATGGCGGCCGATGTCTCGAGCACGTTCACCTCGAGCGAATCCAGCGGTCGCTGCATCACGCGACGCACAC
>CAIPQY010000374.1 GCA_903867275.1 uncultured bacterium
CGAGGCGGGCGCGCTCTTCACACCCTCGTCATCGCGGTCGAACATCAGCAGCGTGCCCGCGGTCGGCACCTCCGTCTCGCCGGTCGACATGTCATGCGTCAGGTCCTCCGCCATCAGGCGGAACAGACGCGGCTCGTCGCTACGGTCGTCCTTGCCCCATGCACGGCTCTCCAGCTTCACCTCGCCGGTGGCACGCATGCGCGTCAGACTGCTGGTCTCGCCACCCAGACTGCCGCGCCCGACATCGCGGCTCGCCTGATTCAGCCGCGCGGCATCACGGGTGAGCGTGAGCAGCGCCTGCTTCGCGCTCAGCTCCTCCTGCTGCCGAGGCGTGCGGTTCGCCTTCGCCTGCACGCCGCCCGACAACTGCACGACGGAAGTCGCCGCATCCAGCCGCCGATACAGCAGGCCGTCCGTCCAGGTCGCCACCATCTGCGCGACTTCCGGCATGGCCGGACGCGGCATGGGCTTGGGCGTGGAATCGGCGACCGACTTCAGGAAGTAGCGGCAGCGCCCTGCACCCGGCGCGCTGCCTTCGCCGGTGCTCTCGTTCATCTCGATCTCGGACATCTGGTCGGCCACCGCGTTGCCACGCACCATGAGCAGATCAGGCCCACGCAGCACCACGCGCTGCTGCGCAGGATCGGCGTCCATGGCGGCGGCCCACACGCGCGCATCCTGACTCACCAGCGCCTGCACCTCGCCCTTGGTTCGAACTTCGGACACATCCATGCGCTCGGCACTCGCGGGTGCGCCAGCCACCGGACGGAAGCTGCAGTCCATGCTCTCGGCCCACAGCCGCTGCCCCTTGTCGGCGGCTTCCACGCCACCCTCGGCCAGCAGTCGCGTGGGTCGCGAACCACCGTCTTCAAGCGGCTCCAGGAACAGCTCCACGCGCTGCCCACCCAGACTGCTGCCCGCCGGAAGTCGCGTGGCCTTGGCCGGCCCCTCGGCGAGAAGACGCTTCACCGCATCACGGGAACCCTGCGCCACGCACTCCACAAGCAGATGCTCGGCTTCCATCTTCACTTCGTCGGCGTTGGCCTTCACGCCGCCGGTGAAGTCGGCGCTGCGCAGACGCGCGGCACTCCCGCCAGGCTCGAATGCCAGCACCACGGCCTTGGTCCATTCCATGCGCACGGTGCGTGCCGAAGCCTGCGCATCGGGCGCGTTCACGGTGTGCGTGCCGTCGCGCAGGGCGTCGGCGGCCGCCGCCGGCATGCTCGACGCAGCCTGCATCGCGGCTCCATCGGCACCACCCAGCCGCATGCGACCCGCCCCCTGGATGTCGCCCTTGCCGCTGCGCCGATCCAGCTCGAAGCGCGTCGCCTCCAGATCCAGACGCGGACTCGCCAGCACGAAGCGACGATCCTTCTGGCCCTCGATCATCACCGCATCGGCGCCCGTGGTGTAGCGCAGCGTGCCGCAGTCCACGCGCGCACCGCTTGCCTGATCATCCAGCTTCGTGGGCGAACCGGTGATCTCCACGCGCACATCGTCCTTGCTGGCGAGTCGGTCACCCGGTTCATTGGTGATGGCCATCGTCAGGCGGCCCTCGTAGCGGATCTCGGTGCGCTCGACATCATCCACGGCCCCCATCGCGCCCGAGAGCAGCAGCAATGGCAGCGTTGCAGCGCCGCCCCGCTGGCCATCGTCCGAAGCAGCGAGCAGATCGAACCCGCGATCCATCGCCGACGCAAGATTGCTGCCAACGGCGTCGCTCTCGAGCGAGAACACCGCGATCAACCGGTCGCCGTCGATTCGCGTGAGCCCCTTGGGCCCCTGACGCGCCACGCGCACGTTGCGTTCCAGCACCAGTCGATAGAAGCGCGCCGCGGCCGGCGCGGGGTTCACGCCCACACCCTGCGCGGGCGCGACCGGCTTCGATGCATCTTGCCCCGGCTCCCACCGCGGACCACCCGCCGGCTTCGCTTGCGGCGGCGCGTCCTCCGCGACCGTGGCCACCCGGCGCACGATCTGGATCGGCGACAGCGGCCGCTCCACCGTCAGGCGCTCGATGTTCTTCCCATCGGGCATCAGCAGCATCGTCAGTCCCTCGCCCTCGAACTGCAGCTGATCGGTCGTCACCTTCACGCGGCGATCGCAGCGGATCTCCCCGAGACGATTGTCGAACAACGCCTCGTCGGCCTGCACCACCAGCGCCGGCTCGTCGCGGTCCGTGTCGATCGCCTTGCCATCCACCGGCTTGTACATGCGGATCACCACGCTGCCTTCGAGTCGGCCGCTCTCGATGGCGCGCTGTGGCACGCGCATGCGACCCTTGTCCGCCTTCATGGTGACCATGCGACCACCGCTCGGATACATCACTGCGCGCGGCTGCTCCATGCGCATCCACTTGTCGCGCTCGGGGTCGATGCGCGAGGCGCTGTACTGCTGCGCAAGCTTGCCGCTCTCGTCCGCCACCTGCACCCAGGCGCCCTGTGAGAGCGACACGCCCTGCGCATCGAGCGCCTTGCCTCCGCCCATGCCTTCGTCGGGTCGCAGCGCCGCCGGCGCCTGCAGGTCGGTCGCCTCCACGATGCGCGGCTTCACGGCCGGCGCATCGCGCTCGGCACCCGGCTCGATCAGGAAGGCCGTCACCAGGATCGCCGCACCCACGCACGCAGCCAGCAAGGTGGCAAGCAACGGCCCCTTGCGTCGCATGCTCACGCGAAGCTCTCCACCACGGACTGCCACGCTCCCGCCTTCTTCAGCAGATGCTCCACGGCCTCGCGCACCGCACCGTGCCCACCGTGCGCGACGCTGGTCCATGCGGCCACCGCCTTCACTTCGGGCACCGCATCACCAACCGCCATCGGATATCCCACGCGTCGCAGTAGCGGCAGATCCGGCAGGTCATCGCCCATCGCCGCAGCCTCGCTGGCCGGCACGGACAGTTCACCGAGCAGCCGCTCGATGACCGCACCCTTCGGACCGCTCGCGGCGATCAGGTGCTGCACCCCAAGATCCGCCAGTCGATGCCTGAGCGACGTCTCGCCTCGACCGGTGATCACCGCCAGCTGGCGACCCGTCCGCATCCAGGCCCGGATCGCGAAACCATCGCGAACGCTGAAGCGCTTCGTCTCCACACCGTGACCATCGACGCAGATGCCGCCGTCGGTCAACGTGCCATCGGCATCCAGCACGAGCAGGCGCACCTTGGCGGCATCGGCGTGAGGCGACATGTGGCGAGTGTATCGCTCCCGATGCGGCAAATGGCGCAGTAGGATCCGGTCGTGGCGCGTTCAGACCTGTCGAATCCCGTGACCCACGCCATGCACGCGGCGCGAACAGCGGTGCACGCCGGCGCCACGGCCGAGGACGCGCGGACAGCCCTGCGGGAACGACGGCTCGATCACTTCCTGTTCTACGTGTACGTGGTGGATGCGCATGACCGAC
>CAIPQY010000375.1 GCA_903867275.1 uncultured bacterium
CTTCGGCAAGCCCACCACGCGCAAGCACCGTCGCATGGGCGTGGTGCTGGCGCATGGCGCCACCGCAACGGCCGCGCGCAAGACCGCGATGAAGGCTGCGGCGAAGATTTCGGTGCGTTAGCCCGCGCGCCGCATGCGGTCATGCCGCGTGGGGCTGAACATCAGGTGCACGGCGCCCGCCACCAGCACGCCGGTGAACCACGCGTAGGGATAGATGTGGTCCCACATGTCGGGGCCGCCGCCCAGCATCTTCACGCTGCGCAGGAATCCGGGCACGTTCGGCGCCACGCCGATCACCAGCGCCAGCATGGCCACCCAGTTCACGCCGGCGTAGCGACCCTTCACGCGGTACAGGTCGGGCACGTTCAGTTCCTTGCCGCGCAGCAGCCAGTAGTCCACGATCATGATGCCCGCGATGGGCCCCAGCAGCGCGCTGTACCCCACCAGCCAGTTGAAGATGTACGCGTCGGCGCTGGCCAGCAGCTTCCACGGCATGATGAGAATGCCCACCACGCCGGTGATCACGCCACCGGTCTTGAAGCTGATCAGGCGCGGCGCGCAGTTGGCGAAGTCGGTCGCCGGGCTGATCACGTTGGCCGCGATGTTGGTGCTGATGGTTGCCACCGCCACGCCGAACAGACTCAGCACCGCCACCAGCATGCGCGAGCCTTCGCTTGCAAGCAGCGGCGCATCCAGTCCGGCGGGTGCCTTGCTGCTGGTGATCTGGCTCAGCACCACCACCGGATCCCACAGCGTCTTGGGGTCGCTGCCCTTCAGGATGGTTTCGGCCGCGCTGGTGATCACCACCGCCATCGCGCTGAAGGCGATCATGGTTGTGGGCAGGCCGATCGACTGACCAAGCATCTGCTCGCGCTGACCACGCCCGAATCGCGTGAAGTCCGGAATGTTCAGGCTGAGCGTTGCCCAGAAGCCGATCATGCCGGTGAGGCTGGGCACGAACACCTTCCAGAAGTCGGCGTTGGTGGCGAAGCTGCTTGGACGGTGGAACATGGGCCCCAGGCCACCCGCGCGCCACACCACCCACACCAGCAGCCACACGCCCATCAGCAGGATCAGCGGCGCACTCCAGTTCTCGAACACGCGCACGGCGTTCATGCCGAACAGGATGATGACGATGTTGATCAGCCAGAAGATGCCGAAGGTGATGGCACTTGGCACGCCAAGGCCCATGATCATGGCGCCGCTACCAACCTGATCGAACGCGGGCCACACCGCCACCAGGAAGGTGCGCACCGCCTCGCCACCGATGTAGGTCTGGATGCCGAACCATCCGCACGCAACCACCGCCCGAAGGATTGCAGGCACATTGGCGCCCACCGTGCCGAAGCTGCTGCGCGCCAGCACTGGAAACGGAATGCCGTACTTGGTGCCCGGGTGCGCATTCAGCAGAATCGGCACCAGCACGATCACGTTGCCAAGCGCGATGGTGAGCAGCGCCTGCCACCAATTCATGCCAAGCGCGATCAAGCCGCCTGCCAGCATGTAGGTGGGCAGGCAGTGCGCCATGGCGATCCATAGCGCGGCGAAGTTGTAGGTGGTCCAGGTGCGGCGTCCCTTGGGCGTTGGCGCCAGGTCACCGTTGAACAGCGGACTGGTGGCGATGTCGGCGGGAAGTTCGGCGAGTGCTTCGCGGGTCAGGGCGGGGTCGTGCATGGGGGTCCTGTGGGAA
Source organism: uncultured bacterium (assembly GCA_903867275.1). GTDB lineage: Bacteria > Planctomycetota > Phycisphaerae > Phycisphaerales > SM1A02 > SYAC01. Next base: position 1,691 of record CAIPQY010000375.1, read on the forward strand.
GGGCGGAATCATGCCTTCGACCCATCCCCACCCAGAGGTTGAGAATCCGTTCGGGTAAGTACTTGCCGTCGCATGCCCTGTGGGCCGATCAGACCACCGGGACCCATCGGACGACGTGCAGGACTGCCAAAAATGCCATGAAACATGATGGTCTTCAGCATTCTGCAAGCGGTCAGAGCAGCGCGATTGATCCGGAATGCCGTGGACAATCATTCATGAAGCCGAGACAATCGCGTGCCATCCCGATCACTGAAAGCTTCCTGGAAATCCAGGCGCACCGTCGCATCTGGCGCGACTTGTGCGGACGACGCGGAGACCAATCCATGACGACGCTGCTCCTGGGTGCACTTCTCTCGGCGATTCCGATCGATCCGCCAGTACCCGTACGGGAGTTTCCACCGCGCCCAACCAGGCGTGAGACGGTTGGTTCAGAGACCGGCTTTGTTGGACTGCGCCGCTTCACGTCGTTCCCGACGGCGCGCGAACTTGACGCACTGCTTGACAGTGCGCAGATTTTGCCGGAGCAACGCGCGTGTGCCAAAGCGTGCGTCAAGGCACAGTTGCCCGTCCTTCAAGACGCTATCTCCACAATCATGTCCACAGATGGCATGCGCCTGATGGAGTACAGCGCGTCGCTCGCCAAGGCGACGGTGCATGGCTCGGAGCAGGAACGGCTGCCCATGAAGGACATGAAGCGTCTGAAGCAGGATGCCGATTCGATCACGGAGCGTTTGCAGTCGGCGGAGCTCAACTTTCTGAATGATGTGGCGGCGTGCGTGGCGACGACATCGGGCGGCGAATCGGTGAGCGCGTCGCAGCGGGCTGCCGCGCTGAACATGCTTGAAGCGTTGCAACTTCGCGCACTTCGTCGTTACTGGGAAGACGACGTTCCAAAGTCCGCCAAGCGCAGCTTGGTTGATGTTCGAATGCTTGTCGACCGGCTACGGTTGCCGGACGGCGTGCGTGCAACCTGCGAACCCATCCTGCTTGCAGGCGAACATGAACTTCCGCCGCTGTACCACGCACTGAGCGATGCCGATCACAGCCGTTCCGCCAAGGTGAGTGCAAAGCTGGACCAGATGCAGGCCGACGGCAGTTTCGAGAGTGGGTTCGAGGCTGCGCAGCGCGAGATCCTGATGGAATTGCCGCGCGCAGCAGGTCGAATCACCGCAGTGAACCAGCGCACCGTGGATGCCATCGAGCAACAGTTGTCAGCCGAGCAATCCCGCGCGCTTCGGTCCGCGTGGCGAGACGCGATTTGTCCCTCACTGGCGCAGGATCCGGAATGCGCCGCGCTGGCCGATCGGCTTTCGAGCGCACTGCTGGACGCACAGGGTGATGGACAAGTCACGACGCGCTTGCAGGAAATCGATGCGTCGTGGCATCAGGAACTGGAGGCATGGCGCAATGCGGCCGTGATGCGAGTTCACGAGTGGCAGGACCGATCTTCCGCTTATGAGCAGGGATACGGCCCGCAGAACTTCCAAGCGTTCATCAGTGCGCTCACGGAAGAGCGCCGTGCTCTGCACCAGCGCTGGTCCGATGCGGTTTCGTCGGCCCGCTTGCCGGCTAGGCAGTAGATCGGCCGGCCTGCCCGAAGGGCGCTTTCAGGGATCGGATGGCAATTTCACCGCCATCTCAGCCGTGTATACGCTGCCCGCATCGCCGCGATCAGCAAGTGTTTTCGAAATGGTGGCCGCGGTGCGCGGCGCCTTGCCTTCGAACAGCGTGGCGTTGCCCATGACCACCTTCACCGGCTGATCCAGATCCACCATGCCGTCATCGAGCAGGATGCGCAGTTCGTCCACGCCCTGTGCCTCCTCGATGGTGATCACCTGACCATCGCGCCGCGCCACCACGCGCTGACCGCCCTTGGGCGCGGGGTTCATCAACCAGTAGAAGCGCGGTTCGGTCACGTCGTCCTGCAGCCACAC
>CAIPQY010000376.1 GCA_903867275.1 uncultured bacterium
CAGGCCATGACCGCCACGGTGGAGCCTGGCGTGACGCTGGATCAGCTGAACGCGGCCCTGGCGCCCAAGGGGCTCTTCTTCGGACCCGATGTGGCAACCAGCAGTCACGCCACCATCGGTGGCATGATCGGCAACAACTCCGCGGGCGCGCGCAGCATCATCTACGGGCGCACCGTGGAGAACCTGATCGCGCTCGACGTGTTGCTGCCCGATGGCACGCCGGCGCGCCTTGAAGAGGGCAGCTGCGAGCGCGATCCGCGCCAGCGTGACATGGTCACGCGCCTCGCGGCCATCGTGCTGCCGCTGCGTGAAGAGATCCGTCGCCGCGTGCCCAACATCAAGCGCCACGTGGATGGCTACAACGTGGACCTGCTGCTGGATCAACTCGAGCGCTGCACGCCCGGCACCTTCGACAAGGTGAACCTGGCCACGCTGGTGTGCGGCAGCGAAGGCACGCTGGCAGTGGTGGTGCGCGCCACAGTGAAGATCGTGCGCAAGCCCTCGTGCACGGGGCTTGCCATCCTGGGCTTCGACAGCGTGCCGGCCGCGCTGGCGCCGCTTGGCAAGATGCTGGCGTGCGGACCGAGCGCCGTGGAGCTGGTCGATGATGTGGTGATCGACACCGCGCTCGCCAACAACGAATACCGCCACTACGTGGAAGTGCTGCCCCAGCCCGCCTCGGGCAAGTTGGGCGCCGTCATGTACGTGGAGTTCCAGGCGGAGTCGATGGAGGCGGTGCGCGCGGGTTTTGATCGCCTGCGCGTCGCGCTGCCCGACGCGCCCATGCAGCGCCACGAAGATGCCAAGACGCTGGCCAATGCGTGGAAGTTGCGCAAGGCCGGCGAGCCACTGCTGCACGGCGTGCCGGGCGATCGCAAGCCGGTCACCTTCGTGGAGGACACGGCGGTTGATCCGGTGAAACTGTCTGCGTTCGTGGACGAGTTCCGAGCCATCGTGGCGTCGCATGGCACCAAGGCGGCCTACTACGCACATGCCAGCGTCGGCTGCCTGCACATCCGCCCGTTGGTGCAGATCCACGACGCCGCGGGCCGCGCGGAGATGGTGTCGATCGCCACCAAGGTGGCCGATCTGGTGCAGAAGTACGGCGGCGCGCTCAGTGGCGAGCATGGCGATGGTCGCGTGCGCACGCCGCTGCTTGATCGCGTGCTGGGTGCCACGCTGTGCGAGGCGTTCCGGCAGGTGAAGGCGGTGTTCGATCCCGAGGGGCGCATGAACCCCGGCAACCTGGTGGATGTGGGCAACCCCAACGCCATCGTGGAGCGCCTGCGCGTGAAGCCCGGGGAGCGGGACATTCCGGTACCCGACACGAACACCTTCTTCCACTACGACCACGAGCATGGGTTCGACGCGGCCGTGGAGGCGTGCAACGGAGCGGGCCTGTGTCGCCGCGTGCAGCCCGGCGGCACCATGTGCCCCAGCTATCGCGCCACGCTTGACGAGCGTCACGCCACGCGCGGCCGTGGCAACGCGCTGCGCCTGGCCATCACCGGACAGTTCGGTTCGCCCGGCACCTCGGACTGGCACGATCCGCAGACCAAGGTCACGCTCGACCTGTGCCTGTCGTGCAAGGCATGCAAGAGCGAGTGCCCGAGCAATGTGGACATCAGCAAGCTGAAGGCGGAGTTCGCCGCGCAGGGCTTCGCGAAGGCGGGGCGCATTCCGTGGCGCACGCGCGTGATCGGTCGCGTGCGGCAGGGCAGTCGGATGGGTTCACGGCTGTGGCCGCTGGCAAATCTTGCGCTGGGCTTCGGGCCGGTTCGCCGCACGCTGCTGAGCCTGCTCGGATTCCACACCGATCGCACCCTGCCCACCTACGGTCCCGCCGTGCATCGCTGGTTGGCGCGCAGGGGATCGAAGGCCGCAACGGGTGCACCCACCGTGCTGCTGTTCCCCGATTGCTTCTCCAACTTCGGCGAAACGGATCTTGGCCGACTGGCCGTGGAGCTGCTCGAGGCGTTCGGCTATCGCGTGGTGATGCCCGATGTGGGCTGCTGTGGCCGAAGCCTGATCAGCGTGGGCATGCTGGCCGAGGCGTGCGGCACCGTGTCGCGCACCGCCGCGGCGCTGCTTGAAGCGGTGAAGCGCGAGAACGCGGTTGCCGTGCTGGGCCTCGAGCCTTCGTGCGTGAGCGCCATCAAGGACGACTGGATCGACCTGCGCACATCGGTCGACCGCGACGCGGTGCGCGCGCTTGCCGCCCGCACCTTCCTGGTTGAGGAGTTCCTGGATGCGCAGTGGGATCGACATCCAACGCGCCCGGCGGTGCCCGCCGCAAGCGACGAGCCGGTGATCCTGCATGCGCACTGTCACCAGAAGGCTTTGTGGGGCGCGCAGACCAGTGCGGGCCTGCTGCGTCGACTGGTGGGCGATCGTCTGCGCGTGCTCGACTCGGGCTGCTGCGGTCTGGCCGGTTCGTTCGGCTACGGCGAGCATCGCCATGACCTGTCCATGCGCATCGGCGAGCTGAGCGTGTTCCCGCCCATCCGCGCCTGCCCCGACGCGGTGGTGGCTGCGCCCGGCACCAGTTGCCGCCACCAGATCCATCACGCCACCGGCGCCGAGCCGATGCATCCGGTGGCCATGGCTGCGCGCATCCTGCTCACGCCAGGCGTCGCTACGATGCGTGCCCCATGAGCGACGCAAGCGATTCGCTGGAAATGAACGACGCCGACCTGAACGACTCGGACCTGGCCGCGGCCTCGCTGCTGCTGGTGGACGACAATCAGCAGAACCTGGAGCTGATGCTGGCGTGGCTTGAGCCGCTGGGCTGCCGCCTGGAAGTGGCGCACGACGGCGCCGAGGCGGTGGAGGCGGCTGCGCGCAGTCGCCCTGACCTGATCCTGCTCGACGTGATGATGCCGCGCATGAGCGGTTTCGAGGCGTGCCGCCGCATCAAGGATGCCACCGGCACCCGCGACACCGTGATCATCATGGTGACCGCGCTGAACGAGGTGGGCGACTTCGAGCGCGCGGTCGAGAGCGGCTGCGACGACTTCCTCACCAAGCCCGTGAACAAGCTCGAGCTGACCACGCGCGTGAAGAGCCTGCTGCGCGTGCGTCTGCTGAAGCGCAAGGTGGACGCCTTGCTGCGCGAGCGACGGCAGGGCTGATCGCCGCATACAACCTGAAAAAGCCAATCGGGCCGCACGTGCCTCGTGTGCAGCCCGATGGTGGCTTCGGTCGTATGACGGCGGTCGCGGGGGTCAAGCCGCGGACCGCCGCCACACGACAGCGGCGGTGTCGCCGGGGCGGCGCCAGCGGCTCTCAAGGCCGCGGGGCTCCAGCGTGAGATGCAGGTGATCCAGGTAGCGGCGCAGCGCGTGCCAGTCGAATGCCTGCAGGAACGATCGTTCCGCGGCGGGATTGATTCGCTGGATGCCTTCGATCAACTGGTCCTTCGTCTGCATGGCTGCTCCTTTGTGCACCGCGAACTGCGGCGCGATCCATGCATCGGAAGATGACCG
>CAIPQY010000377.1 GCA_903867275.1 uncultured bacterium
ACCGCGAAGGTGCGCGCGTGAAGAAGGGTGATGTGCTGGTGAAGCTGGACGGCCGCGATCTGCAGGCGGCGCTGGCCAGCGCCGAGGCGCGCCGTGATGGCGAGCGTTTTCGACTGGAGGCCGAGCGCAGCCGCATTCAGGGCTCCAAGCAGACGCTGGAGAACGCCAAGGCGCAACTGGCGCGACAGAAGGCGCTGTACGACACGGGCGACGTGAGCCGCCAGCAGCTCGACGATGCCGTGACCAAGATGCGCGACATGGAGAGCCAGGAACTGGCCGCCGAGAAGACCATCTCGCAGCTGGAGAAGTCGCTGGCGGCCAGCGAGTCGACCATCGAGCAGGCACGCGAAGCCGTTCGTCGAACCACGATCATGAGCCCGATCGATGGCCTGATCACCTATCTGGCCGCCGAGGTGGGCGAGCTGGTGGTGGTGGGCACCATGAACAACGCCGGCACGCGCATCATGACCGTTGCCGATCTCGGCGAGATGCGCCTGAACTCGAAGGTTGCCGAAACCGACATCGCGCGCGTGGCGGTGGATCAGGGCGCCAAGGTGTACGTGAACGCGTACAAGGACGACCCATTCGACGGCAAGGTGAGCGAGATCGCGCTGCAGCGCACGCTTGAAAAGGACGGCACCGGCAGCTTCAAGGTGCTGGTGAACCTGGACCTGAAGGGTCGCCAGATCTTCAGCGGCCTCACCGGCAATGTGGACATCGACATCGCGCGTCAGGAGGGGCTGCTGGTGCCCAGCCAGGCGGTGGTGGAGCGTCCCGTGAACGATCTTCCGCAGGGCATCAAGGACGACCCGCTGGTGCAGAAGAGCCGCCGCGTGACGCAGGTGGTGTTCCGCGTGGTGGATGGCAAGGCGGTGATGACGCCGGTGTCCACGGGCACGAGCAATCTCACCGACACGCTGGTGAAGGACGGTCTGAAGGCGGGCGACATGATCATCACCGGTCCGTACCGCGTGCTGGAGAAGCTGAAGGACGGCGAGGTGGTGCAGAAGGAGGACGCATCCAAGGATGCGGGCCGCTGGGCCGCCGCCGAAGGTGCGCGAGGTCAGGGCGGTGGCGGCATGGGCATGGGTGGCGGCGGCGGCGGCCGTCGAGGCATGCGCTGAGGTCAACGCATGGCAGAGCCGATCATCGAGGTTCGCGGCGTGACGAAGGTCTACCACGTGGGCGTGGAGGTGATCCATGCATTGCGTGGCGTGGATCTGGCCGTGCATGCCGGCGAGATGGTGGCGATCATGGGCAGCTCGGGCAGCGGCAAGAGCACGCTCATGAACACGCTTGGATGCCTTGATCGACCGACCGCGGGCACCTATCACCTTGGCGGTCGCGAGGTGAGCGGCCTGGATGCGGCCGAACTCTCGCAGGTTCGCAACCAGGAGATCGGCTTCGTGTTCCAGAGCTTCGAGCTGCTGCCGCGACTCACGGCACTGGAGAACGTGGAACTGCCGCTGCTGTATGCGCGCGGCAAGGGCTGGGGCTGGGCGCGTCAGCGACGCAAGCTTGCCGAGGAGGCGCTGCAGCGCGTGGGCCTGGGCAAGCGCATGGATCACCGCCCCAACCAGCTCAGCGGCGGTCAGAAGCAGCGCGTGGCGATCGCGCGCGCCCTGATCGCGAAGCCGCGCATCCTGATGGCGGACGAGCCCACCGGCAACCTGGACACCACCACCACCGAGGAGATCCTGGCGCTGTTCGCGCAGATCCACGCGCAGGGCCAGACGGTGCTGATGGTCACGCACGAGAACGATGTGGCGGCGCACTGCGAGCGCGTGGTGCGTCTGCGCGACGGCCTGGTGCTGAGCGACCTGCCCGCGGAGCAGGACGCGGCGGTGGGTCCGCTGGCCCTTGCGCGAAGGAGCGCGGCCTGATGCTGAATCCGCTCTTCTACTACGAGAATGTGCGGCTGGCGCTTCGCCAGATCTGGGCCAACAAGCTGCGCAGCATTCTCACCGCGCTCGGCATCATCGTGGGTGTGGCCAGCACCACCGCGGTCATCGCCGCGCTGACCGGCCTGAAGACGAAGGTGCTGAGCGAGTTCGAGACCTTCGGCGCCGCGCGCCTGTACGTGTGGCCCAGCCGCCCGGAGGGCGTGCCCAAGAACCTGTTCCCGTGGGAGAAGATCCGCCTGAAGAGCGAGGAGGCGATCGCGCTTCGCGACCAGTGCACGTCGCTGAAGGGTCTGACCCCGATCAGTGAAACCAGTCTGAGCGTGCAGAGCGACGCCGAGCAGCTGGATGGCGTGAGCGTGACCGGCATCTGGCCGGCGTGGCACGCCACCGAGAACCGTCAGGTGATCTCGGGCCGACCGTTCAGCGATCAGGACATCGCGAATGAGCGACAGGTGTGCCTGATCAACGATCTGGCCGTGCGCGACCTGCAGTTGCCGCGCGATCCGGTGGGGC
>CAIPQY010000378.1 GCA_903867275.1 uncultured bacterium
CCGATGTGTACTACGAGATCCAGGCGCGCAACCCGCACTCCTTCGGCGCCATCGAGCGTCTGCGCAGCGCCATCGACACGCTCACGCAGGCCATCTCGCTCGAAGACTCGCGCGTGTTCGCCGAACTCATGCGCGAGGGGCAGACACGCGCCCATCCGGCGCCGACCGGCGGAGCTTGAGCGCGACCATCAGTGATCGTGCCCGTCGTCCTCGCCCGCGGCGTGCGACGCGGGCTCCGCTGCCTTCGCCGCGGCATTGAATGGCGGCATCGGCACGGCGGGATCGGTGCGGTACTTCGCCAGCGTGCGCTGGTACTGCTTGATGAACTTGCGCTCCGTCTCCAGCTTCACCGCGCGCTCCATGCAGTCGATCGCCTTGTCGCGGTCGCCGCGCGCGAAGTGCGCCATGGCCAGCGTGTCCAGCGACTTCGGATCGGTTCCGCCATCCACCGCGTCGGCGGCCTGCGCCGCTTCCATCGCGAAGTCCAGGTCGCGGCGGCGCACCGCGGACAGCGACAGCGTGCCGCGCGCAAGCGCCCGGAGCGTGCGCGCATCCTTCGCGTAGGCCTTCAACAGCGCGCGACCACAGGCGTAGCCCGCATCCACACGATCGGCGGGACCGATCATGGCCATCACGCGCTGTGCCTGCAGGGTGCCGGCACGCTCGGGCATCTTCTCGATCACGTCGTCCAGCGCATCGAACAGTGGCTGCCAGTCGCCGGACTGCTTGCAGCGCTTCATCACCATGTCGATCAGCGCGTTGGCGCGCGTCATGAGCGAGTCCAGCGTGAACGTCTCGCGCTCGCTCTGCAGATCCCAGGTGCCGTCCACGATCTGCTGCAGCGGCTTCTCCGACATGTTCGGATGACCGATCCACTGCAGCACGCCGTCCTTCACCACGAAGAAGCGCGGCGTGAAGTTGCGGAAGGTGCCGTTCTGCCAGCGCGCCGTGACCGCCTCAGCCGGATCGCACGCCACCGACCAGGTCACCGCCGCGTCCTTGCCCGGCTTCTGCAGCCACGCCTGTACCGCCGGCGCCTTCTCGTTGCTGACCGAGATGAAGGTGACGCCCCTGGGTGTGAAGGCGCGCACCAGTTCGCACACCAAGTCGAAGTGCTCCTCGCAGTGGCTGCAGCTGGTGGTGAACACCTCGAACACGTACACCTTGCCGGGCTCGAAGGCCTTCAACTGCGTGCCACGCACCCACGGCGTGAGCATGGGGAACGACACGCGCTCGCCTGGGCGGATGGTGGGATCCATGCGCTGGAACTTGGGTGGTGCCTCGGAGGGCATGTTCGCTGGCGGCGCTTGTTGCGGCGTCGCAAGAACCGTCGCGCAGACCAGCACGGCGGCGAGCGAGGCGATGATGCGTGGCATCGACGGCAGCATGCGTTGATTCCTCAAGGTCGACGGATGGTCACGCCGAACTTCGGTGAACCCGGATGATCGGTGGTGATGGTCACGCGGAAGGGCCGATCGGCCTCCTGCCAGGCCTTCCAGTCGATGCGAACCACCTGTCGCGTGGCGGGCGACATGGGCGCGTCCACCTCGATCGACGGCTCCACATCTGTCACGGTGAAGGGCGTGTTGCGCGCGCTCGTCAGCACGATCTCGCCCGGGTGCGCACCGGCGACATCGGCCGGCGCATCGATGGTGGTGGTCGAGCAATCGATGTATCGATCCACCCTTCCTGTCACGGCGCAGGAGGCCGGCAGCCCCCCTTCCACATCGAAGGTCACGCGCTTCCTCAGGTCCACGCCCTGCTCCGCGCCGGGCCGCATCGCGACCTCGACCGCCGCCGAGGCGTGCGGCGCGATCGGCTGCACCGGCACCGTCGAGGTGGTGCACCCGCAATCAGCCACGGCGCGCAGGATGCGAACCGGCTTGTCCGTGAGGTTGCGGATGGTGACCGAGCGCGTCACCGCAACCTCGGGCATGCACTCGCCAAGGTCGACCACCGCCGGTTCAACCTGCACCAGCGTTTCCGTGATCACCACCGGCGGCGGCGGCTTGGCAGGCACCACGAACCACTGCAACGCGAGCAGCGCCACGATGGTCAGTGCCGGCAGGAAGGCGATCCTCAATACCCGCGGAGGCATGACGCAGGAGAGTAACACCCGCCCTTCGCGAACCCGCGCCTCACGGCCCCACCCACACGCCATCGATGTTGCGGTAGCGCACCGCGCGCGCCACCTGGCCCGTCACGGTCGTCTGGAAAAGTCGCTGCCCCGCGGCATTCACCTCGAACACCTCACCGGTGCCGGTGAGCGTGATCAGCGTGGTGTTGTCCAGCGTTCGATAGGCGCCGCACTGCGTGTTGCCGCCGTAGAACTGATTGGCGCTGCCGTGCGTCCAGGTCGGGGCGGCGGGACCGAATGCAGCCGTCGTCGGTACCACATACCCGCCGTTCGCATCGCGCGGCGGCGAGACCTGCACGGCGCTCGACCAGTCGTTGGCGCTGCCCGAGCGATCACCGTTGTTGAAGGCCATGATGTCGCCGGCGTTCGGCAAGCCCTCGGGAATCCATGTGGCGGAGTGCATCACGTTGAAGGCCTGATCCGTGGAGGTGCCGCGCTTCATGTTGGCCGGATTGCCCCATCGATACAGGAAATCGCCGCCCTTGCCACGCGCACCGCCCGCATGACCCGCGGCTTCGGCGGTGGTGGTCGAGTGATCGATCACGAACACCTCGCTCAGCGTCCGCGAGCTCACCACGATCTCGTCGCGCGCCTCGTTGTAGTCGATCGAGTTCATGTGCATCCAGTCGCCGCCGGTGGTGACGCTGCCCACGTTGATGTCGAGCAGCCCGGGGTTGCCGGACACGGAGCCGTAGTTCGCCAGCGCGGCGTTCGCGTCCTGCACCAGGTGATCCCACAGCCGCCAGGTCCACACGGTCTGGAAGGTGCTGTATCCGGTGGGACGGATCTGCATGATGGTTTCCGACCAGATCACGTTGTTCAGCGTGGTGCGACCCGCGGCCTTGCCCTCGGCCTGCGTGTGCTGCTCCCACACGATGCACAGGATGTCGCCGTTGGGCATCATGGCCACGTCGTGATGCTGCTGGTACTGGCTGGTGGCCACGATCAGGTCGTTCACCAGCGTTCCAGCCGGATTGAAGATCTGCACGCGACCGCCACGGCCACCCGCGTTGAAGGTGCCCGCCGTGTACCAGCACGGACGCACCAGCGAACCATCCGGACGCAGATAGCCCACGCTGGCACCAAAGCTGGCGCCGGTCCATGTCTTCACCACGGCGCCGGTCGCATCGGTGGCGATCGTGCTGCTGCCGTCGATGCGCGTGTACAGGGTCCACTCCACGACGGGCGGGCAGGTTCCCCAGTTCAGCAGCACCAGCGACACATCCGACGCCCCCACCTCTCCCTCGCCATC
>CAIPQY010000379.1 GCA_903867275.1 uncultured bacterium
CGCTGCTGCGCACGCTCATCGCATCCTCGTATGGACCGAAGTGCTCGAGGCAGTGCGTCATGGCCCAGGTCCACATCGCCTCGCACTCTGCATGCGTGCCAGCGATCGCCTGCATGTCGAGCTCGCCCGGATGCTTCGCGAGGGTGCGCTCGATGCACTGCTGCACTTCCACGCGCATGGGGTCCATGTCGAAGCGCGGCGGCGCGGGTGCCGACGGCTCGCCCTTCCACGGCTTGCGGTTGTCCACGTCGAAGCTGAACTGCCCGCCCGCTGGCGTGCCATCCGGCTCCATCAGGATGCCGGTGCGCTTTCGCACGGCGCGATAGAAGGAATCCATCGACCACTGCGTGCCGCGACGGCAGCCCTCGAAGTCGCTCGCCAGCGTGATCCACCCATCGTGCGGAACCACCTGCAGCGCGCCGGCCTTGCGCAACGACTCGAATTCGGCGCGCATTTCGCGCTCCGCCCACTCGGTGGCGTGGAGGGTGCCATGCGCCTTGTGCGCTGCACCAAGCATGTCCACCATCGGCTCATCGCCGATTCGGTAGTCGACCTCGAATCCGGCCTTCACCAGCTCCACGGCGAAGTTGCGCTGGTTCAGCAGGATCGCCGCCACGCGCATGCGGTGATACGGACGCCGCGACAGCCACTCACGACTCTCGAGCAGCACCACGCCAGTGGTGGCGGGGTCGGTGGCGCGAAGCGCACCCAATTGCAGGTGCAACTGGTCGGGCGCCACGAACACCCATCGACGAACCGACCGCGTACCGCATGGCCCGATCAATTGGCGAAGGTGGGCGTCAGACATGCTGCGGCGTTCGTCGGCAATGGCCAACCGGATGCGAACAACCCGCAACCGCTCGCGTGGTGCACCCATGACGCCTCACCACGCCACCGATACGATGCCCCCATGCACCTCGACACGATGATCACCCACCGCCTGCAGATGGCCCGCATGGCCACCGAAAGCCTGGACACGCTGCGCCCGCAGATCGCGGAGGCCTGCGACGTGCTGGTGCGAACGCTGGACGCCGGCGGCATGGTGCTCACCTGCGGCAACGGCGGTTCGGCCGCCGAGGCGCTGCATCTGGCAGAGGAACTCTCGGGCCGCTACCGAACCAACCGCAAGGCCCTGCGCGCCGTGTCGCTGTGCGCCGACCCCACCGCCCTCACCTGCATCGCCAACGACTTCGGCTTCGATCAGGTGTTCGCGCGACAGGTGGAGGCCCTTGGCCGCCCCGGCGACCTGCTGGTGCTGTTCTCGACCAGCGGCAAGAGCCCCAACCTGCTTCGCGCGCTGCACGCTGCCAAGAACCTGGGCTTGAGCACGCTGGGCCTGCTTGGCGGCGAGGGCGGCCCCGCGCTTGAACACTGCGCGCACTCGATCGTGGTGCGCGGCGTGGATGGCGCGGCCGTGCAGGAGGCCCACCAGATGATCATGCACATGCTGTGCGAAGCCTGCGAAGCGCACTTTGGCCCGAAGGCCTGACCATGACCGACGCACCCACCACCCCCACCGTCCGCGGCTCGATCTTCGGCTCGTTCATCTGTCGCGTGCTGGTGCCGGCCTGGTTGCTCACCGGCGCGGCGATCAAGTTGAGCGAACGCAGCCCCATGCTGCTTCCCTCGCCGGTGCGCGACGCGTTGAAGTCCATGGCCACTGGCATGGGCATGGGCAGCGAATCGGACTTCGCGACCTTCCTCGACTTCATGCTGCGCGTGATCGTGAGCGGCGAATTCGCGCTGGCCGCGGCCATGATCATGCTGCCGCGCATCAGCCGCGCGATCGCCATTCCCATGCTGTCGCTGTTCGTGGCGATCCTGCTCACGGTGGTTGCGCGCGGCGAGGCCAGCTGCGGCTGCTTCGGCAGCAAAGGCCCGCCGCCATGGGCGGTGCTGATCGGCGATGCGGCGCTGCTCGCGCTGGCGATCTTCTTCCGCCCGCTGCCTGGACGATTCACCAAGCAGAACGTCGGGGGCTTCATCGCGCTGTCCGCAGTGGGGGTGGCGATCGCCTTCGGCGTGCCGCCCAAGCAGGGTGTGGCGCATGCCACCGAACCCGCAGCGAAGCACTCGGCGGACGCGGTGCCCGCCATCGCCACACCAAAGGAAGCCACGAAGAGCGCGGAACCGGTGCCGGCACCGAAGGCCCCCGAGGCCGTCAACGCCGGCAAGCCCGCTGTCGCGGCGCCAAGCCCCACGCCGCCCGTCGCCGCCGCCACGCCCTGGCCCAACGCGCCAGCGCAGCTGCAGCCCTACTACCTGCCGCAGTTCGAGCAATGGGTCGGCAAGCCGCTTCGCGATCAGCCCGTGGCCGCGTTGATCACGCGACCCATCCCGGCCGACCTCGAGAAGGGTCGCTGGGTGGTGATGTTCTTCCGCGAGGACTGCGAACATTGTCATGCGGTGCTGGATCGCCACTTCACACCCAAGGTGCCGCTGCCAACGCTGCTGGTGGCCGTGCCCGACGCCGACCCAGCCGCCTCGCTGCCGAACCCCTGCAGCGAGTGTCAGGTGCGCACGCTGCCAAAGGGCCCGGATTGGGTGATCGGCACGCCCGTGCTGCTGCTGGTGAACGACGGCGTGGTGAAGATGGTTGTGTCCGGCACCGATGCGGAAGATCCCGCCAAGGTGCAGGCCATGCTGGACGCCCGCTGATCCGCGCCGTCA
>CAIPQY010000380.1 GCA_903867275.1 uncultured bacterium
CGCGATGTACGAAACCACGCACACCAGCGTGAGCCACGCCAGCGTGACCGAACCCTGCGTGGTGTAGGGCAGCGCTCCCTCGGCCGATGCCGGCTGCTCGGCCGCAGCCGAGGCTGCGTCGAAGTTCATGAACGCGAAGCCCAGGATGCACAGCGAGCCGATCATGCCCGTGAGGCCCCACACCAGCAGCGTGCGACGCCCAGCTCGATCGACCAGCCCCACCGTGATGAAGGTGGCCACCACATTCACCACACCCACCACCAGCGTGGCCCACAGCGCCGCCTGCGCGTCGGCGAAGCCCGCCTTCTGGAAGATGCGCGGCGCGTAGTAGATGATCGCGTTGATGCCGATGAACTGCTGGAACATGGCAAGCATGGAGGTGATGAACAGCGCCCGACGCGCCGCCCGCGAACGGAATGCGGGCCATCCGCGCAGCGCATTGCCCTGGGCATCATGCGGATGGCTGCTGAACACCTGCCACCACTGCGGCGCCGATTTCTGGCTCTCCAGATCCGCCTCCATGTCGCGCATGGCGCGCGCGGCCTGATCGCTGGGCAGGGTGCGCTCCAGCACGGCACGCGCCTCCTGACGACGCCCGCGCGCCGCCAGCCAACGCGGGCTCGAGGGCATCATCCACATGCCCACCGCCAGCACCAGTCCAGGCAGCGCACCAAGACCGAACATGATGCGCCAGTGCGGCGCCGAAGCCAGATCCACGATGTAGCTCACCAGGATGCCGATCGTGATGAACAGCTGGTACAGCGTGATCATCAGTCCACGACGATCGGGCGGCGCGATCTCGGCCACATACAGCGGCGCGGCCACGGCCGTGATGCCGATGCCCACACCCACCAGCAGACGCGACATGGTCAGCGCCTGGGCGCTGTCCGACATGGCGCTTGCGATGGCGCCCACCACGAAGATGCCGCCGGCAAGCATGTTGGCCACACGGCCACCGAAGCGGCGCGTGAACCAGCCAGCGCCGATCGCGCCCATGAAACTTCCCACCAGCACCGCGCTGGTCACCAATTCCTGGCCACGGTCGGACAGGCCGAACTTGGGACCCACGAACAGCAGTGCGCCGGAGATCACGCCCACGTCGTAGCCGAACAGCAGACCACCGCAGGCCGTCATGGCGGCCACCAACAGCACGTAGGCGTTCTTTGACATGGGCGCAGCGTAGCCAGCGATCACGCTGGCGTCACTGAATCAGTTGCGGTTGTCGGGGCCACCTGGACCGCGACCACCGTCGCGCGGACCATCGGGGCCGCGATTGCCACCACGCGGACCGTCGGGGCCACGGTTGCCACCACGCGGACCGTCGGGGCCACGATCTTCGCCACGTGGGCCACCCGGGCCGCGCATGCCGTCCGGGCCCTGCATGCCGCGCATCATGGGCATGCCAGCACCCATGCCCATGCCACCGCGCATGCGCATGCCGGCCTCGCGGCGCATCTCGTTCTTCTCGCCACCCTTGCCGATGCCGATGCCGATCAACAGCAGCACGAAGGCGCCGACCACCACCAGGATCCAGCGCATCCAGCACACGCGCTTTTCAAGGCGCGCCAGGCGCGCACTGCAATCGCAAGTGCAGTTGCAGCTGGGCGAGCAGGACGAGGTGTTGCAGCACGATGGGTTGGATGCGGTGTCGGTCATAGGTGGTTCCTGTTGCGCACTCTACGCGAAGCGGGGACCGATCTTGCCGCACTTCGCGCCAATTGCCGCACAAAAACGCCCCCGGGCACGGTACGCACACCTGATTCCACTATCGTTTGGGGGTGCGTTCGCCTGTCCTTCAAGCCCCGCAATGTTCCATGCCATGAGCGCCCTTCCCCCCTGGGC
>CAIPQY010000381.1 GCA_903867275.1 uncultured bacterium
GCGCCGCCCAAGGGCGAAGCGCGGAGCGGCGGCTTTGGCCTGCACAGCGTGGTGAACTACGCGTGGCAGATCGCGCTCGGCGATCAGCCGCTGTCGATCGAGGCGTTCGAGGCACTGGCCAAGAAGGGCAGTCCGCTGGTGCGCATCAATGGCCGCTGGGTGGAAGTGCGCCGCGAGGATCTGGACACCGGCCTCAAGTTTCTGAAGCAGCATCCGGGCGGTCGCATGACGCTGCTGGAGGCGATGCGACTGGCGCACGGCGCCGCCGAGGACGCGAAGGGCATGCCCATCCTGGGCATGGAGGCGAAGGGCTGGGTGGCCGAGGTCTTCGGGCCAACGCATGCCTCCGAGCGACTGGACATGCTGGAGCAGCCGAAGCGTTTCCAGGGAACGCTTCGCCCGTACCAGCTCGCCGGACTCAGCTGGCTGGCCTTCCTCGATCGCTATGGCCTGGGCGCATGCCTTGCCGACGACATGGGCCTTGGCAAGACGATCCAGTTGATCGCGCTGCTGCAGCATGAGCGTGAGAAGGCGCCCGAAGGCGAGCGCGTTGGTCCCACGCTGCTGGTGTGCCCCATGAGCGTGCTCGGCAACTGGCACCGCGAGCTCACGCGCTTCGCGCCCGAACTCACCGTGCATCTGCACCACGGCCTGGATCGTCCACAGGGCGACAAGCTGATGGAGGTCGTCGCCAAGTCGGACGTGATGATCACCACCTACGCGCTCGTGGCGCGCGACAAGGAAAGCCTGGAGAAGGTGGATTGGCGACGCGTGGCGCTGGACGAGGCGCAGCACATCAAGAACCCGCCCACCAAGCAGACGGCGGCGATCCGCTCGCTGAAGGCGGGTCATCGCATCGCGCTCACGGGCACGCCCGTCGAGAACCGCCTCACCGAACTCTGGTCGATCATGGAGTTCTGCACACCCGGCTACCTCGGCCCCATGGCCGACTTCCGCCGCCGCTTCGCCGTGCCCATCGAGCGCCACCGCGACAAGGACCGTGCCGAGCGACTGCGCAACCTGGTGAAGCCGTTCATCCTGCGCCGACTCAAGACCGACGCGAAGGTGATCAGCGATCTGCCGCCACTGGTGGAGACGCGCCAGCATGTGCCGCTCACCGGCGAGCAGGCCGCGCTGTACGACCAGGTGGTGGAGGAGATGCTGGCCAAGGTGGACCGCGCCGAGGGCCTGCGTCGCCGCGGACTGGTGCTGAGCGCGCTGGTGAAGCTGAAGCAGATCTGCAACCACCCCGCGCACTACCTGCGCGAAGTGGCGGCACCGGCCGTTGCCGAACCCGTGTCACTGGAAGTGATCGACGATGCGTCGGAATCGGGGCCGGACATCGCCGTGGATCTTGGCGCGTCCGATCGTCCGCTCTCCTCGCGCAGCGGCAAGAGCATTCGCCTGATGCAGATGCTGGAGGAAGTGGTGGCCGCGGGCGATCGCGCGCTGCTGTTCACGCAGTACCGACAGATGGGTCACCTGCTGGTGGCCATGATCCGCCGCGAGCTTGACGTGGAGGCGCTGTTCCTGCACGGCGGCACGCCGCAGATCAAGCGCGAGCAGCTGGTGGCGCGCTTCCAGGATCCGGAAGGCACCGCGCCCATCTTCGTGCTCAGCCTGAAGGCCGGTGGCGTGGGCCTGAACCTGACCGCGGCCAACCATGTGTTCCACTATGACCGCTGGTGGAACCCGGCGGTGGAGAACCAGGCCACCGACCGCGCGTTCCGCATCGGTCAGCTGCGCACCGTGAACGTGCACAAGATGATCAGCACCGGCACGCTGGAAGAGCGCATCGACCAGATGATCGAGCAGAAGACCGAGCTGGCCACGCAGATCATCGGCAGCGGCGAGCAGTGGCTGACCGAGATGAGCACCGGCCAGCTGCGTGACATCCTGAGCCTGCGTGGCGCGGCATTGGAGGAAGTGTGAGCGCGAACCCCACCCAAGGTCAGCCACCCCGCAAGCCCGACGTGCCGCGTCGCGTGCGCCATGGCATCAAGTTCCGCCGCAAGGAAGGCCTGCAGGGCCTGCCGTGGTTCGCGAAGGCGTTCACCGATGTGGTGGAGGGCCGCGCGGCGCTGGGTGCGCGCGTGCTTGGCATGGAATACGCACTCAGCGGCCAGGCCGCGAGCTTCGGGCTGGAGAACGGCCTGGTGGAGGCGCTGGTGCAGGGCCGCGCCGCACGCCCGTACGCCGTGAAGCTGACATTGCCGCACCTCACCAGCGAGCAGTGGGTGGAGGTGGTGCAGGCGATGGCGCGCGAAGCCATGTTCGCCGCCAAGCTGCTGGTGGGCGAGATGCCCGAGGAGATCGAGAAGCCCTTCGCATCGTGCGGCACGCATCTGCTGCCCGCCACGCCGCAGGAGCTGAAGGTGGAGTGCAACTGCGGCGAGAAGCTGCCGTGCAAGCACCTGGTGGCGGTGTCGTACCTGCTGGCCGAGCGCCTGGAGGTGGATCCGCTGGCGCTGTTCGAGTTGCGCGGTCTTGCCGGACCCACGCTGCTGGAGCGATTGCAGGAAGCGCGCACCGTGCAGACCACCGGCGTGTCCCAGAGCCATCAGAGCCCGCAGCTGCCTTCGCAGAAGGCGCAGTTGCCGCCGCTCGAGGCATGTCTGGACGACTTCTGGCGACCGGGTCGCAAGCTGGCCGACTTCGAGCAGCTGGCCGCGCAACAGCATGTGCCGCACGCGTTGCTGCGTCGACTGGGTTCCAGCCCGCTGGGTGGCAAGTTTCCGCTGGTGGGCCTGCTGGCCAGCGTGCAGGACAGCCTGCGCGCGAAGGCGATCGAGCTGCGTCAGCGCATCGAGGAGAGCGGCGCGTGAGTGGGGAACCGCATCAGCGGTTCCGTCCGCATCCGTGGCACGGACTGTCGGTGGGCCCGCAGCCGCCCGATCTGGTGAACGCGTTCGTGGAGATCACGCCGTTCGACCTGGTGAAGTACGAGGTGGACAAGGTGTCGGGCTTCCTGCGCGTGGATCGACCGCAGCGCTCGAGCAGCACGCCGCCCACGTTGTACGGCTTCATTCCGCGCACGCTGTGTGGCGACGGTGTGGCGAAGGTGGCGGGCCTGCAGCATGGTGACCGCGATCCGCTGGACATCTGCGTGCTGAGCGAGCGACCGATCGCGCGCGCCGAGGTGATCCTGGATGTGCGCGTGCTGGGCGGCCTGCTGATGGAGGATGGTGGCGAGGCCGACGACAAGATCGTGGCCGTGCTGAAGGACGATGCCATCTGGAGCGAGGCGCGCGACATCACCGACCTTCCCAAGCGGCTCATCGAGCGGCTGCAGCACTACTTCCTCACCTACAAGATGCGGCCAGGGGAAAAGCCCACCGTGAAGGTGCAGCAGATCTACGGCGTGCAGCGCGCACGCCAGGTGGTGGAAGCCGCCATCGCCGACTACCGCGCGGCTTACCCAGGCTTGGCCGGCTGAGACGCTTCGCCCGCCGCCGACGCGGACTTGGTTGCAGCGGGGGGTGGCGTGCGCCGAAGCAGATCCTCCACGGCGGCCTTTAGCTGCGCGTCGAAATCGCGCGACTCATCCACGGGGTTCGGCGCGATGCGGATGTCCGGCATGGCGCCGTTGTTCTCCATGTCCACGCCATCCGGTGAATACCAGCCGCGGAAGGGCAGGCGCACGGTGGTGCCGTCCACCAGGCTGGTGCCGCCGGTGCTGATCACGCCGCCGTAGGTCTGCTCGCCCACCAGCGAGCCGCGCTTCAGGCGCTTGAACGCGTGGCTCACGATCTCGGCATTGGAGAAGCTCTTCTCGTTGCAGAGCATGTTCGCCGGAAGCGTCCACCGCTGGATGTACAGGCGATCCTGCGGATAGCCGCGCGTGTAGCTGGGGTCGGCACCGCGCGGCACGGTGTAGGCGTGCGGCTGCGTCATGAGACTGGCCAGCACGCGATCGGCGGTGCTGCCACCACCGTTGTTGCGCACATCCACCAGCAGACCGTCCTTGCCCTGTGCAGCGGCGCACAGGTCGCGCTCGAAGTCCTCCAGACTCTGCTCGCTCATGGCCTTGATGTGCAGGTAGCCCAGACGGCCACCGCTCCATTCGTTCACCAGCTTCGTGGCGCGCGCGCAGGTGTCCTTGTACAGCAGTTCCGACTCCTCGGCGGATGCGCCGGGCGTGATCAGGCACTCGATCGATGCCGGGGCCGCACCGTCCGCGCCTGTTCGTCGAACCGTGATCACCGTCTCCTGTCCGACGCGGCCACGCATGCGCTGCTCCAGCGAATCATGCGGGCCGAAGGTCTCGCCGCCGATGGCGGTGATCACGTCGCCCACCTGCAGCGGCGTCTGGCTGCGCACGGATGGGCCTTCGGGCAGGGTGGCGAGCACCTCGA
>CAIPQY010000382.1 GCA_903867275.1 uncultured bacterium
CTGCTGCGGAACCTGCGCCCGAGCCAACACCAGAACCCGCGCCCGCTGCGGAGCCTTCACCCGAGCCCACGCCGGAACCTGCACCCGCTGCGGAACCCGCGCCCGAGCCGAAGCCTGAACCAGCACCAGAGCCCACGCCCGAGCCCACGCCGGAGCCGGCGCCCGCTCCCGTACCACCGGCCGCCGCGCCCAAGCCCGCCGATCCCGCGTATCCGCCGCCCTACGAAACGCCCCCCGAGCCTGACCAGCAGCCGCGCAAGCGTCCGGTCAAGCCGGTGCCGCCTTCGCAGGCCTGATCCAATCCGCCGCACCCAGTTCGCGTCACCCGCCGCGCGGGTTACACTCGCCATTTCACCCCTTTTGAAGGAGAAATTCGCATGGCCGCCAACCGCATCACGATGTCCAAGTCCGGTCTTCAGGTTCCCGATGAGCCCATCATTCCGTTCATCGAAGGTGACGGCACCGGCCCCGACATCTGGAAGGCCAGCGTGCGCGTGTTCGACGGCGCGGTGGAGAAGGCCTACGGCGGCAAGCGACGCATCCACTGGCACGAGGTGCTGGCGGGCGAGAAGGCGTTCAACAAGACCGGCAACTGGCTGCCCGAGGAAACACTGCAGGCGTTCCGCGACATGCTGGTCGGCATCAAGGGCCCGCTCACCACGCCGGTGGGCGGCGGCATCCGCTCGCTCAACGTGGCGCTGCGCCAGATCCTGGATCTGTACGTGTGCCTGCGCCCCGTGCGCTGGTTCACCGGCGTGCCCAGCCCGGTGAAGAAGCCCGGCGACTGCAACATGGTGATCTTCCGCGAGAACTGCGAGGACATCTACGCCGGCATCGAGTTCAAGGAAGGCTCGCTCGAGGTGAAGAAGTTCCTCGACCTCTTCAAGGAGGCGTTCCCCAAGGAGTTCAGCAAGATCCGCTTCCCCAACACCAGCGGCATCGGCTTCAAGCCCGTGTCGAAGGAAGGCAGCGAGCGCCTGATCCGCGCGGCCATCGCCTACGCGCTGCGTGAGGGCCGCAAGAGCCTGACCCTGGTGCACAAGGGCAACATCATGAAGTTCACCGAAGGCGCCTTCAAGGACTGGGGCTACGCCCTGGCCGCAAGCGCCTTCCGCGCCGACACCGTGAGCGAGCGCGAGACCTGGATCCTCGGCAACAAGGAGGCCAACAAGGACCTCACCGCCGAGGCCAACGCGCGCATGATCGACCCGGGCTTCGACATGATGACGCCCGAGCAGCAGAAGAAGATCGTGGCGGAGGTGGAGACCGCGCTGAAGCTGTGGCCGAGCCACGGTGACGGCAAGTGGAAGAGCAAGCTGCTCATCAAGGACTCCATCGCCGACATCACGCTGCAGCAGGTGATGACGCGCGCGAAGGACTTCGACGTGATCGCCACCATGAACCTGAACGGCGACTACCTCAGCGACGCGCTGGCCGCGCAGGTGGGCGGCATCGGCATCGCGCCGGGCGCCAACATCAACTACGACACCGGCCACGCCATCTTCGAGGCCACGCACGGCACCGCGCCCAAGTACGCCAACCTGGATCAGGTGAATCCCGGCAGCGTGATCCTGAGCGGCGAGATGATGCTGCGCTACATGGGCTGGAACGAGGCGGCCGACCTGATCATCGCGGGCATGGATGGCGCCATCAGCGCCAAGACCGTCACCTACGACTTCCATCGCCTGATGGAAGGCGCCAAGAAGGTGAAGTGCAGCGAGTTCGCCAGCGAAATCCTGCGGCACATGGACGCGCGCGTGCCCGTTCCGGCCTGATGCCGTGACGGACACGCCGCAGCCAGCCGCGGAGGTGAAGCCGCCGAAGGGCGTGTACGGCGCCGCGGTGCTGCTTGGCCTGTGGATGCTGGTGCCGCCGCTGCTCGGCTTCTATCTGCTGTCGCAGATCGAGCCGCTCACGGGGTGGTTCCGTCAGGATCTGCTCACCGGCGCCGCGCTGTTCGCGCTGGGCTACATGGTGTGCTGCGGTCTGGGCATCCTGCCCACCTACGCGCCAAGCATCGTGTGCGGCTGGATCTTTGCCCCGTGGATCGCCTTTCCCACGTGCGTGCTGGGCTATCTCGGCGCCAGCACGATCGGATACGCGATCAGCCGGTTGGCCGGCGGCCAGCATGATGTGGAGCGCTGGATCGACCGCTGGCCCAAGGCCAAGGTGATCCGTCACGCGCTGGTGGAAGAGCAGCCGCGACGCACGCTGCTCATCGTGGGTCTGCTGCGACTCTCGCCAAGCTGCCCGTTCTCCATCACCAACCTCGCCATGGCGACCTCGGGCGTGCGGTTCCCGGTGTTCATCGTGGGCACGGTGCTGGGCATGGCGCCGCGCACGCTGGCGGCGGTGCTGGTCAGTCACTGGGCCGCCGAGCAGGGCGCCAAGGATCTGGTGCAGCTGGCCACCCAGCAGGGGTGGGTGGCGGTGTCGATCGGCGTGGTGCTGCTGGTGGGCTCGCTGATGCTGATCGGCCACATCGCCCAGCAGGCGCTCACCCGGGCGGTGGGCGCAAAACAGCCGCCGATTCGCTAGATTCGACGACCCCCCCATGGCCACCAAGCAAGCAACACGAAACGGAAAGAAGCCCGCCAAGGGCTGGCGCACCGCCAGCACCGGCGATCGCCACGACCTGTACGAGGAGAGCGTGCAGAGCCCCGAGGAGGAGAGCGAGTTCATCGATCGCGTCTTCCGCTCGCTGCGCAAGCGCACGCCGACCTTCCTGCGCGAGGACTTCTGCGGCACGCACTTCCTGAGCGCCACCTGGGTGCAGCAGCGCCCGGCCAACCGCGCCGTGGGCTTCGACCTGGACACCGAGGTGATGGCCTGGGGCCGCGCGCGTCGCGCCAAGGTGCTCACGCCCGCGCAGCAGAGCCGCATGGACATCCGCAAGGGCGATGTGCGCACCGCGCGCAGCGAACCCGTGGACGCCATCGCCGCGTTCAACTTCAGCTACTTCCTGTTCAAGACGCGCAAGGACCTGATCGGCTACTTCCGCCACGCGCGCAGCCAGCTGAAGAAGGACGGCGTGATGTTCGTGGACTGCTACGGCGGCTACGAAAGCTTCAGCGAGCAGACCGAGGAGCGCGATCTGGACGGCTTCACCTACCAGTGGCACACCGAGCGCTACGACCCGGTGAGCGGCGACGTGCTGAACCACATCCACTTCGTGTTTCCGGATGGCACCAAGATGCGCAAGGCGTTCACCTACGACTGGCGCCTGTGGACCATCCCCGAGATCCGCGAATGCCTGGCCGAGGCCGGTTTCAGCAAGACCCACGTGTACTGGGAGGGCACCGACCACGCCACCGGCGAGGGCGACGGCATCTTCCGAAAGACCACGGTGGGCGAGGCCTGCGGCGGCTGGATCGCCTACATCGCGGCCGAGAAATGATCCGGTACCCCTCCTAGAGTCGTCGCCATGGTGCCTCCATCCATCCTGTCGCCAGTCACGCGTCACGCCCCACTTGCGGCGGCCATTCTGGGTGGCCTGCGCGATGTGGAGGAGATCTTCGCGAAGCAGTTGCGCAGCGATCTGCCCGCGGTGAACGAGCTGGCGCAGCATGTGGAGCGCTATCGCGGCAAGATGCTGCGGCCCACGCTGCTCATGCTCAGCGGCATCGCGTCGGTGGGCGCGGGTGATGGCGCGCCGATCAAGAAGGCGCACCGCATCTGCGCGGCTGTGGGCGAGATGATCCACATGGCCACGCTGGTGCACGACGATGTGCTGGACGAGGCCGAGACGCGTCGCCGCGGTCGCACGGTGAACAGCCTGCGTGGCAACGAGACGGCGGTGATGCTGGGCGACTGGCTCATCAGCAACTCCTTCCATCTGTGCTCGCTGGTGGGTGACACGGCGGTGAACGTGCTGTTCGGCGAGACCACCAACACGCTGTGCGAGGGCGAGCTGCTGCAGCTGAGTCGCCGCGAGGATCCCACGCTGGACGAGGTGACCTACATGGAGATCGTGCGGCGCAAGACGGCCGCGCTGGTCGCCACCTGCTGCTCGCTTGGCGCGCGGCTGAGTGGCGCCTCCGACGAGGTGCAGACCGCGCTTGGCCTGTACGGCGAGCGCACCGGCTGCGCGTTCCAGATCCAGGACGATGTGCTGGATCTGGTGGGCGAGGAGGCCGTGGTGGGCAAGACGCTGGGTCGCGACCTGGAGAAGGGCAAGACCACGCTGCCGGTCATCCTGCTGCTGCGCGGCGCAAGCCCGTGGGAGCGCAGCGAGGTGCTGCAGATCATTCATCGCCGCGACGGTGCCGCGCTGCTCGAGCGCCTGCGTCGCAGTGGCTGTCTGGACGAGGCCAAGGCCACCGCGCAGTCGCTGGTGGAATCGGCCAAGAGCGCGCTGGATGTGGTGCCCGAGGGCCCCGCACGCGAACTGCTGCGCGAACTGGCCGACGAAGCGGTTCGCCGTCAGGCCTGAGGCGCGTTCGGCGTTTCCTGTTTCAGTTCTTCTTGGCGTCTGCGTCCGCGGGGCGCGGCTTCGCCTTCTTGGCGGGATCGGCCTTCTCGGCCAGCAGCTCGGTGGTGATCTTCTTCAGCGCATCGCTGCGCACGCCCACGTATCGCACGGTGCCGTTCACGTCCACGACCACGTTGATGGGCTTGATGGGCAGGCCCATCGCCATCAGCCATGCGCCGTCCATGTCCACGGCCACGGGCAGGGCGGGGGCGCTGCTCGACATGTTCTTCGCGGCGGTGGCGGCGTCGTCGTTCATGTGAATGGGCACAAAGCGCACGCCGCTGGGCAGCGACATCTTCACGCTGCGCATCAGGCTGCGGCCGCCCTGATTCATGCTGAAGGTCTGGATCACGGTCACCGTGCCGTCGGAGGGATCCTGCGCCTTGCCGCCGAACCACTTCACGCTGGCGGGTGCGGCGGGAACGGCGAAGCCCAGGTTCTTGCTGGCGCTCTCGCGCTCGGTGGCGGTCACGGCGGGGTCCAGCAGCTTGGGATCGGGCTCGCCGGTGGCGCCCAGCATGGTGGCGCAGGCAAGCGCCAGCGTGGCGATCTGCGCGGCGCGAACAAGGGCGAACGGACGCGTCAGACGGCACATGGCGTTGGACTTCATCGGCGAAGCATACGCGCCGCTGCACGCCGTCATCGCCACACGGGCATGGCCATGTTGTCGATCAGGCGAACTTCTGGCAGTCGTGCCGCGATCAGTGCACGGCAGGGCGTTTCCAGTCCGCTCACCGGCAGCAGCGTGGCGGCGTCGCGCACGGCCACGTAGTCGATGGTGAATCCGTGCTGCTCCAGCGTTTCGCGCATCAGCGCTTCGGCGGTGGCGGGTCGCTGCGCGCTCATGGCCATCTGCAGCGCGCGATACACGCCCAGTGCGGTGTCGCGACGGTCGGGCGTGAGGTAGCGGTTGCGGCTGCTCATGGCCAGGCCGTCGCGCTCGCGCACGGTGGCGCAGGGCACCACGCGCAGCGAGCCCCAGCGGCCGGCGCTGCGCTCGACCATCTGCGTGATCACGCGCAGCTGCTGGAAATCCTTTTCACCGAAGAACGCCGCGCTTGGCTTGCACAGGTCGAACAGTCGCGCCACCACCTGGCACACGCCGCCAAAGTGTCCGGGGCGCGCGGCGTCTTCAAGCCTGGGTTCGGTGGCGGCGGGGGGCAGCGGCCACGCGGCGGATTCACGCGCGGCGGCTTCCAGGCCATCGGGATAGATCAGCGAGGCGTCGGGCACGAACACCGCGGCGGCGCCCGCCTTCTCGGCCAGCGCCAAGTCGGCCTGCAGCGTGCGCGGATACTTGCTGAAGTCTTCCTTGGGGCCGAACTGCGTGGGGTTCACGAACACGGTCACCGTCACGGGGCCCGCGGCAGCGGCCACCGCGCGTTCGATCAGCGAGCCGTGGCCAGCGTGCAGCGCGCCCATGGTGGGCACCAGCGCGCCGTGGTGCAGCGGGGCCAGGTCCTCGATGTGCTCGACAACGCGCATGGGGGCAGGCCTGCTCACTTCCCCGCCGGCTTCCACGCCACCTTCTCGCGCAGCTTCAGCCAGGCCTTGTGCGCCTCGCCGAAGATCGCCACCACTTCCTCCACATCATCGGAGTAGCGCAGGAACGACAGGTCGTTGGCGCCGGTCAGCGGCGCCTTGCCGTCGCGCACGCGCTGCGTGAACATGAGCTCGTGCGACTGCTCCACCATGGGCTTCCAGAACGGATGTGCCACCACGGGGTAGGTGGCCTCGAGCCATCCAAGCTGCTTCAGCTGGAAGAACATGGTGGCCTCCAGGCGCGTGCCGATGCCGCCCGGCGCGATGTACGCGCCGTGCGTGATGCGGATGAACTCCTCGATGCGCGTGCTGAAGTTGTTGGTCTTGTCGGTCACGTCGAGCAGGGTGTTGGGCCGCTCGCCGGCAGCGAAGTCCATCATCACGCCGATGTTCTGGCTGGTGGTTGGCTTGCCGGCCTTCTGCGCCTCGGCCTTCGCCGCCGCCAGACCCGCGGCTGCGGCCAGCATCATGCCGCTCGAACCGCCGCCCGTCACGATGGACGCGCCGTACTGCTCGCCAAGTCGCTTGGTGATGCCCGTGATGCACGCCACCTCGTCGGGTGTGTGCGCATCGTGCGTGGCACCGAACACGCCCACGCGGAAGTTTTCGAAGTACGCACCCGGGAACGAGTCGAACAGCAGCGATTCGTAGCGCTGTCGCGCGGCGTGCAGTTCGGCATCCAGACGCGTGCTCTCGGCTCGGTCGATCTCGATCTTGCCGGTCAGGTTGAACGAATCGAGACGAAGGGTTCGGTATTCGGCCATGGGTGCGCGAAAGGTAGCAGTCTCACACCCTTCGCCGCTTGGCCAGCACGCCCGCAAGCGCCACCAGCGCCGCCGCACCTGGCGACGGCACGGTGAGATACAGATTGTCGATGGAGGCGAAGACGCTGGCGCCTGGATCGAAGGATGCCACCGTGATCGACAGCGAGGTGATGTTGGCGGTGCTTGAGTAGAAGCCGATGAATTCACCGGGGCCGGTGACGAAGCCCTCGTATGCGGTGCCTTGTGACACCTTCGCATCGATGATCGACGGCACCACATTGCCGAGCGCGTCGGTGCCGAAGATGTTGCCCGCCACGCCACGAACGCCCTTGGAGAAGCTGAAGGTCAGCGTGGCGAATGCATCGTTGGTGCGCAGGGATCCGTCGCTCGCGAACAGGCCCGATGGGCTTGCCGAGGCCGTCCATGTGACGTCGCCCACCACGCCGGTCACCGTGTCGGCGTAGTACCCGACATACGAGTTGAAGGTCTCGGTGCCCACGCTCTGACCACCGCTCGTCACGCGCTGATTCCACAGCAGTTGGCTGGGCGTCACCACCACGCCCGCGTGGGCCATGGTGCCAAGCAGCGACGCGCACGCAACAGCGCCGAGCAGCGAGCAGGAATGCATGAAGGGGAACTCCGAACGAAGGAACTGGGAACACGACACAACACGATGTTCCAGCTGGACACCGCGTCTTCATGCATGAAAGGGGAACCGTGCAGGAAGCCGAGGGGGGAACGCCAGAGAACAGCCGCACCATGTCACGAAAAGCGCGTTCGCCAACCTGCGCGATGCTGGAATGCCGCATTGCGACACGATTCACGCGTCGTCATCGCCCGATATCCATGGCACGCGCGTCACGCGCCGCCGTGGGACAACGTTGGCACGGGTGGTTCGTGCGTCAGCGGCTGCGGGCGAGCGACTTCTTGGTCTCGGCTCGGCTGGCCTTGATGATGGCGTCGGCCGCCTTGGGGTTGGCCTTGCACTCCAGCAGCGCCTGCAGCATGAGCGGGGCCACGATGGTGGCATCGCTCTCGACCACGAACATGGGGGTGCGCTCGGTCAGCTTGTCCCAGGTGATCTTCTCGTTGGGCGTGGCGCCCGAGTAGCTGCCGTAGCTGGTGGTGCTGTCGCTGATCTGGCAGAAGTAGGCCCACGGACGCGCGGTCTCCTGCAGGTCGTACTTGATGCTGGGCACCACGCAGATGGGGAAATCGCCCGCGATGCCGCCGCCGATCTGGAAGAAGCCCACGCCCTTGCCCTTGGCCATGGCCTTGTAGTCGTCGTACAGGTTGGCCATGTACTCGATGCCGCTCTTCACGATGTTTGCGCTGCACTCGTTGAACTTCACGTGCGAGGCGAAGATGTTGCCGAAGGTGCTGTCCTCGTGGCCCGGCACCACCATGGGCAGCTTCGCCTTGGCCGCCGCCAGCAGCCAGCACTCCTCGGGGTTGCCCTGGTACTTGCTCTTCGGGATCGACAGCACCAGCTCGTAGAAGTATTCGTGCCAGAAGCGGCGATCGCCGTTCTTGGTGGCGCGCTTCCACATGGGCACCAGGATCTTCTCCACGGCGCGGAAGGCCTCGTCCTCGGGAATGCTGGTGTCGGTCACGCGGCGCATGCGCTGCTTCAGGATGCGCGTGTCGTCCTGCTTGGTGAAGTAGCGGTACTCGGGAAAATCCTTGTAGCCGTGGTGCGCCACCAGGCGGAACAGCGACTCCTCCAGGTTGGCGCCGGTCACGCTGAGGCCATGCACCAGCCCCGCGCGGATGGCCGGTGCGAGCGAGATGCCCAGCTGCGCGCTGCTCATGGCGCCGGCCACCGCCCAGTACATGCGACCGCCTTCACGGATGTGATCCCAGTACGCGTACAGCGCGTCGCGCGTGGCGCGCGAATTGAAGTTGCGGTAGTTGCTCGCGACGAAGTCCAGGATGGGCAGGTGGGTCGTGGCCATAGGTGGCGAGGTATAGCACGAATCGCGGCGCAAATGCGCCAATCCATCGCGCCGTGCGGCCACCGCCACATCGAAGCGCCACTATGCTGCGC
>CAIPQY010000383.1 GCA_903867275.1 uncultured bacterium
ACGCTCAGGTTCTCCAGTCGCAGGCCGCTGGCCCAGTCAGGCAGCCAGCCCGTCAGCACCACGCCGGCGAAGGTGCGGCCCAGCAGCACGATGAACGCGGTGCCAAGCAGCAATCCCGCCTCCAGGTTCTTGGCGCGGAAGGCGCGGAACGCGGCGCTGGCTACATAGAACGCCAGCAGCGCGAACATGGTGCTGGTGAGCGGCACCATGGCGTACTCGTACAGCCATCCAAAGGGCGTGTCGGGCGTCTCCTGCTTGCCGCTGAACGCGGCGGTCGGGAAGTCGTGGCTTGGATGCACGCCGATCTTGGCCAGACCGAACACCAGCGTGATGATGAAGGTGAACAGCACCAGCACCGCGTAACCCCAGCCCGCATCGCGGCGGCTGATGCTGGACAGGTTCGCCTTCAGCAGGCTGCCCGCGCCCAGCACGCTGGCGATGGCGGCGATCACGTTGAAGGCATCCGCGAAATTCTCGCCGAGGCCCTCGATGGGCTTCACGAAGGCGCTGACGAGCATCACCATGCCGCCGATCACGGCGATCCACAGTGGAATGGCGCGGGTGAGCATCATGGTTCAGCCACCCATCGCCTTCTGCAGCAGCGCGCTGAAGTCGCCCAGCCATGCGGCGCTCGGCGCCAACGATGCCATCGTGGCCACCACCGTGCCGATCACGATGAACGCGAGCACCGCGAGCTTGCCCGCATCCTGCCCCTGCAGCGTTCCAAGTTGGTCGGGCTCGCCACTCAGGTAGGCGCTGGCCGCGAAGAACTCCTCGCCGATCAGCGTGTAGTCGCACGCGGCAACGAAGAACGGCAGCTGGCTGCTTTCGGCGGTGCCGGCGATCTGGATGGCGCCGATCGCGTTGCCGGTTTCCGAGAAGATCAGGCTTTCGGCGAAGAAGCAGCCCATGTAGAAGCAGGTGGCCGGCTTCTCGCGCATCATCTTGCCGCCCACGTACGCCACGTAACCGAACTGCTCGTCGGTGATGTAGTTGATGCGATCGGGCTGGTAGGCATCGGGTCGGCCCGCGGCCAGGCAGCTGGCCTGCACCGCCTCGCGCGCGGCTTCCATCACCAACGAGCGGCAGGTGGGCGCCTCCACCACGGCGTCGTACTCGGCGGCGGTGCGCGCCACGCGACCCAGCATGGTGATGCCGGCCACGGTCTGGATGTTGTCCATGTCCTGAACGCCGGGGATGAACAGCACCGGTCGGCCCATCTCGGTGGCGCGACCGATCGCCTCGTTCACGGCCTCCAGCGCCGCGATGCGCCGGATGGTGGGTGGCTTGCCGCGTCGCGAGCGCGCCACGAAGTAGGTGGTGGCCGCGCCGATGCCGATGATCCATGTCAGCAGCGGCAAGCGGTTCTCGTTGAAGATGCCCTGATGCGCTTCGGCCGCAGGCGCAGCAGCAGCCGCTTCAACACCATCCGCTGCATTGGCGCGCCTGGTCTGCAGGATCAGGCCCACCGCGCAACCGATCGCGATCGCCAGCCACCACCACGGCGATCGAAAGTTGCGGCGGACGTTACGCATGCGCGAAATGTAGCGTGAACTCAGCCTTCGATGCGTTCCACGTTGGCGCGTGGCACGGTCACGGTGCCGCCCTTCTCGAGCGACACCTCCAGCACGCGCGCCTTGCTGCCGCTGTCCAGCACCGCGGGTCGCTCAGGCAACCCCGCCACCTTGCCGATCACGCCGAAGTGCGGATCGCGAATGATGCGCACTGGCGCGCCGATGGCGAGTTCGCCATCCACCGGCCCGGCCTGTTCGGCGGCTGTCGGTGCACGATCCAGCGGAATCACGATCTCTGGTCGCATCACGCCAGCGCGGATCTGCGTGGCGCCGTTCACGCACGCCTCGCGACCCTGATGACCGGCCAGCAGTTCGAAGGTGCGGCGCGCCATGGCGATGTCGCCGAAGCCCTCGGTGACGATCAGCGTGAGGCCACACTTCTCGCTGCCGGTGATGGCCACACCCAGGTCGAAACCAAGGAAGTCGCGCAAGTCGGCGTCGTCGATGCCGCCGCTCACCACCGCCGCGGCACCCACCTGCTTCGCGCGCGCGATGGCCTTCGCCGTCATGCGCGCGCCGCCGATCACCACACAGCCCTTCATCTCGGGCTTGATCAGGTCCTCGTGCAGTTCTTCCTCGGCGGATCGACACGCAAGCGCCAACGGCCCGCGCGCCTCGCCACCCACGCCGAAGATGCCCTGCACCAGCGCGGCGTCGGCCTCGATCACCGCTCCCTCGGCGGGCAGCACCTCCACCACGCGACCCGGCACATGCGCCAGCACCTGCACCGGCTGCTGCGCGCCACGGATCAGCACCAGACCGCTCGAGTCGCTGATGCTCTCCACCGTGCCGGTGGCGGTGCTCTTCACCTCGGTCTTCATCATGCCGAACACGCCCTTGCTGCGCGCGATCGGCTCGTCCTTGGCGATCGCCTCGCCCACCTTCTTCAGCATCAGCGCAGGCAGGTCGCGCGGCTGGCACGCCAGCAGGTTGGCCACCTTCAAGGGCGTCACGTCGCCTTCCAGGAAGGTCTGCGCCACCACCGTGCCGCCCTGCACGCGATCACCCAGCGCCACGCGCACCTCGCCCTGCGTTGGCAGGGCGCGACGCACGCGAAGCACGCTGTGCGCCGAAACCTTCAGACCGGGCGTGTAGGCCTTTGCCATGAAGGGGAAGGTAGCGGTTCCGACGACCTCCGACAGCCGCCGGAACCGCGCTCCCCTCAGGAAGTCCGTTGAAGCGATGCGCGGGTGTCGGCCGCGCTCATCGCTCCACTGCGTACTCCAGGCTCACAACCGCCCGCATGGTCTTGTCGATGGTGGTGGTGCTGTAGTCGCTGCCATCGTTGTTGCTGATCGATCCGCGTGGCA
>CAIPQY010000384.1 GCA_903867275.1 uncultured bacterium
TGCGGCAGGCCGGGCGCGTTGATGATCTCGTCGAGCAGCTCCACGATGTAGGCGTTGGCCTGCTGCACGTTGCGTGCATGCTGCTCCGACTCGTCGCGGGCCTGCATGGCGAGCGCGCGCTCGTGCAGCGCCCAACCGGTGCCGAGCATCGCGATCAGCACGATGAGCAACGCCGACGCGATGGCCGACGCATGTCGCTTGGCCAGGTTCACGCCGATGTATGCGAGCGAGCGTCCGCGCGCGGCCACCGGCTCGCCGTGGCGGAATCGGTCGAGATCCTGCGCGAGTTCCAGCGCCGAGGCGTAGCGGTGGCGTGGATCATCGGCGAGGCAATGGGACACGATCGCGTCCAGGTCGCCCTCCACGCGGTGACGCAGCGACGCCACGGTCTCGTGCCGCTCCTCGGCCACCTGTCGTTGCGTGGAGGGATCGAGCGCATCGAGGGCCGACAGCACACCGCTGCGGCGGTCGCCGAGATCGCTGCCCACGGCGAGTCGGCGCAGCACGGCGCCGAGGGCGTAGATGTCGCTGCGAACATCGGGGCCGTTCACGCGCACGCGCAGCAGTTCAGGCGCCAGATAGTCGGGGGTGCCGATGACCGCGCCGGCCTTCTCGTCGGGATCGGAGGGCTGGAAGGTGGCGTGGGCCACGCCGAAGTCGATCACCTTCACGTTGGTCTGGTCGGCCTCGAACGCGAGCAGGATGTTCGAGGGCTTCAGATCGCGGTGCACCAGCCCGTGTTCGTGCGCGTGATGGATGCCACGCGCCACATCGGCCATGAGGCGCATGCGGTCGTTCACCGGCAGTCGCGCGGCGTCGCAGGCTTCGGTGATGGGCGCGCCCTGGGCCAGCTCCATGGAGAACCAGGGGCGGCCGTCGTCGGTTTCGCCCGCTTCGAACACCTTCACCAGCGCGGGGTGGCTGAGCAGCGCGAGCAGGCGGCGCTCGGTCTCGAAGCGTGAGCGGCTGACGGCATCCACGCGATCGGGGCGCAGCAGCTTCAGCGCAACGGAGCGTCGCAGCGGTTCGTCCTGCGTGGCGAGCCACACCACTCCGAAGCCGCCTTCGCCAAGCACGCTGCGCAGCGTGTAGGAGCCCACGCGCACGGCGGGCGCCTGTGCCTGTTCGTTCTGCAGCGGGCCCGAAGGCGCATCGCCGCCGGTCGGAAGCAGGTCGAGCGCGCGCGAGAGTTCGCGCGGCTGGCTCTGCAGCATGGTTCGCAGTGCCGCCGCGCGGCGTTCAGGTGGAAGCGGCAGCACGCGACGAACGGCTTCCTCGGGGCGGATCGCTTCCTGCGGCATCACGGCATGGTACGCCGCTCGGCGGCTACCTTGCGTGCATGAACGGTTCAGAATCACTGTCGGGACGCGTGGCGTTCGTTGGAGGCGCGTCGCAGGGCATCGGACGCGCATGTGCGATGGCGTTGGCGTCTGCCGGTGCGCGCGTGGTGCTGTCGGGGCGCAATGACGAGGGGTTGGCCAAGGTGCTGGGTGAGCTTCCTGTGGTGACGAGCGGCGCGCATGAGGTGCTGCTGCAGGATCACGCGGATCCGGCGGCCATGGAGCGTGCGGCCGACGCCCTGGTGGCGCGGCTGGGCGCGGTGCATGTGCTGGTGGCCAACACGGGCGGTCCGGCGCCGGGATTCCTGGTGGATGCGCAGGGTGCGGACATCGAGAAGGCGGTGCGACAGCATGTGGGCTGCGCGCAGGGATTGCTGCAGGCGTTCGCGCCCGGCATGCGTGCCGCCGGATTCGGGCGCGTGGTGGCCGTCACGAGCACCAGCGTGGTGACGCCGCTGCGCGGGTTGGGCGTGAGCAATGTGGTGCGTGCGGCCATGGGCAACTGGGTGCGCACGATGGCCGGTGAACTTGGCGCATTCGGCATCACGGTGAACATGGTCATGCCAGGGTCCACGCGCACGGGTCGGTTGCAGGCGATCATGCAGGGGCGCGCGAGTCGGGCGGGCAGCACGGTGCCGGACATCGAGCGCGAGACGGTGGCGCGCATTCCGGTCGGGCGTCTGGGGTTGCCCGAAGAGATCGCGGCGGTGGTGGCATTCATGTGCTCGCCTGCAGCGTCATTCGTGAATGGCGCGCTGATTCCCGTGGATGGCGGGCAGTTGGCCATGCAGGGGTGATGCGTGAATCGGCGCGCGGCGCGAAGTCAATGAGGGACGGGGGTCGTTATTGGCACCGCGCTGTCGTGCGCATCGATTCCAATAATGACCCCCGTCCCTCGAATCTTGCAGCGTTAGCATCCGGTGCATGCGAATCCTTGCCATCGTCGCGGTGATCGGTTGCGTGATCGGAGTGTCCGGATGCGCTGCGCCGGCAGCAGGCGCTGGACCGAAGGCGAACGTGTCGCTCGCGGGCCGGTGGTCCGGCAGCTTCATGGCTCGGCAGGGTGGTGAAGGCGGCTCTGCGCGCCTGGTGATCGATGCCGACGGACGCGTGCGCGGCTCGCTGCGTGATGCGGCCATGCAGCCGGGTGCCGTTGGAACGCCGCGCATGGCCACGCTGGATGGTCGCGTGAACGGCGGACAGATGAAGCTGCAGGTGACCTGGGTGGGCGGTGCGGC
The DNA here is from genome assembly GCA_903867275.1 of uncultured bacterium. Classification (GTDB taxonomy): domain Bacteria; phylum Planctomycetota; class Phycisphaerae; order Phycisphaerales; family SM1A02; genus SYAC01. The sequence goes on from CAIPQY010000384.1 coordinate 2,579, forward strand.
CGCGGGCTTCAGCGGCGATTGCAGCAACCAGGCGCTGGGATCGCTTGGCGTGAATCTGCTGCCCGACTCGGGACCCGCTTCCGGCATGATCGTGCTGTCGCTGCATGAGCAGGGCGTCTCGGGCAAGCCGCCCTTCGGCGAACCTGCGAAGACCGTGCAGCCGGATTTCCAGAAGCAGTGGACCGGCAACTGGATCGTGAACTGGTACGACGGCGGTCCGGACTACGGTTCTGGCGTCGCCAGCATCGCCGCGGACGGCACCGTGAGCGGGCAGTTGGTGGACGACGCGTTCAACACCGCCGAGTGGAACCAGCCCGTGAACGCCACCCTGAAGGGCAAGATCGGGCCGGATGGCGCGATGGCGGCGGGCATCGCGTGGAGCGACGGTCGCCCTGGCTGGGCCGTGAACGGCAAGGCGTACTTCGCGGGGCCCGAGACCTTCCAGATCCAGCTCGCGCCGAAGACCGGCGCCGATGCCACACGCACGCTGACCTTCACCTTCCACCGCGGTCAGTGATCAAGTTCGCTGTTGAAAGAAAAGAGGGACGGGGGTCGTTATTGGAAACGGGTGTTCGTACACGCAGCGAGATTCCAATAACGACCCCCGTCCCTCTTCTGTTTCAGGCGCGCGTGAGCTTGCGGTAGGCGATGCGGTGCGGCGTGGCGTCCGCGCCGATGCCCAGGCGCTTGCGGCGATCTTCCTCGTACTCGCTCCACGAGCCGGGGAAGAAGAACATCTTGCTGTCACCCTCGAACGCCAGGATGTGCGTGGCCACGCGATCCAGGAACCACCGATCGTGGCTGATCACCAGCACCACGCCCGCGTAGTTCTGGATGGCCTCCTCCAGCGCGCGCATGGTGTTCACGTCGATGTCGTTGGTGGGCTCGTCCAGCAGGATCACGTTGGCGCCGCTGGTGAGCATGCGCGCCAGGTGCACGCGATTGCGCTCGCCGCCGCTGAGCACGCCCACCTGCTTCTGCTGTTCCGTGCCGGTGAATCCGTAGCGGCTCACGTATGCGCGGCTGTTCACCTCGGCGCCGCCCAGTCGCAGCATCTCGCTGCCACCCGAGATCGCCTGCCACACGGTCTCCGAGTCCTGCAGCGTGTCGCGCGTCTGCTCCAGGTACGCCAGCTTCACGGTGTCACCCACCTTGAACTCACCGCCATCGGCCTTCTCGTGGCCGGTGATCATGCGGAACAGCGTGGTCTTGCCAGCGCCGTTGGGTCCGATGATGCCCACCACCGCACCGGGCGGCACGTCGAACGTGGCGCCATCCAGCAGCATGCGATCGCCGAACGCCTTGCGCACCTCGCTGGCCTTGATCACCACGTTGCCAAGCCGCGGTCCGGGCGGGATGAAGATCTCGATCTCCTTCGCCTTGGCCTTGGTGTCCTGCGACAGCAGCTGCTCGTAGCTGGTCACGCGCGCCTTGCTCTTGGCCTGCCGGCCCTTGGGGTTCTGGCGGATCCAGTCCAGCTCGCGCGCCAACGTCTTCTGGCGCTGCCCCTCCTGCTTCTCCTCGATGGCAAGCCGCTTGTGCTTCTGCTCCAGCCAGCCCGTGTAGTTGCCCTTGTAGGGAATGCCCTCGCCGCGATCCAGCTCCAGGATCCAGCCCGCCACGTTGTCCAGGAAGTAACGATCGTGCGTGACCGCGATCACGGTGCCCTCGTAGCGCTGCAGATGCTGCTCGAGCCAGCCCACGCTTTCGGCGTCCAGGTGGTTGGTGGGCTCGTCCAGCAGCAGAATGTCGGGCTTGCGCAGCAACAGGCGGCACAGCGCCACGCGACGCTTCTCGCCACCCGAGCAGGTGTCCAGCTTCTGGTCGGGCGGCGGGCATCGCAGCGCTTCCATGGCCATTTCCAGCTGGTTGTCCACGCTCCACGCATCCATCTTGTCCAGCCGCTCCTGCACCTCGGCCTGACGATTGAGCACCTTCTCCATCTCGTCGGCATCCAGCGGCTCGGCCAGCTTCTCGTTCAGGCGGTCGTATTCGGCCAGCAGATCGAAGGTGGCCTTGGCGCCCTCGCGCACCACCTCGATGCAGGTGCGCGTTTCGCCGAGCAGCGGCTCCTGCTCCAGATAACCCGTTTCATAGCCCTGCGCGGCCCACACCTTGCCCTCGCAGTTCTTGTCCACGCCGGCCATGATCTTCAGCAGCGTGCTCTTGCCGCTGCCGTTCAGGCCCAGCACGCCGATCTTGGCGCCGTAGTAATAGGAGAGGGAGATGTCCTTCAGGATCGGCTTGCGCTCGATCTCCTTGGTGACCCCCTGCATGGAGTAGATGATCTGCGTGGTTTCGTTGGCGGGTGTGCTGGGTGGCATGAATGGGCTCCGAAACATGCATCCTAGCCACGCCCCGATGGCGCTACCGTGTACGCATGCGGCAGCTGCTGAACACCACCTATCACACGGCCCGCAAGCTGGTGGTTGCGTTGGTGGGCGGCACGGTGGTGCTGGTTGGCGTGGTGATGCTGGTGACGCCGGGCCCCGCATTCCTTGTGATTCCAGCGGGCCTGGCGATTCTGGCGCTGGAATTCGCGTTTGCGCGCCGCTGGCTGCAGTACCTGAAGGCTCGTGCGGCATCGATCACGCATCGATCCCAAGCCCCAAATGAACCGGGATCCGGATCGACCAACTGAATGCGGCATGAATGATGCAGCCAATCGAGGGGTTCACGGGGCACGCGAGTGGAAAATCCACGCCGCTGCTCGACAAAAATTTCAGGCGGCGTGACCATGGCGCAAGGGCTCGCAGCCGCCAAACGATGCGGATTTCGGCTTAAAAACGAGGCTTTTCAGGCGCAGCCGAAGCCA
>CAIPQY010000385.1 GCA_903867275.1 uncultured bacterium
CACTGATCACGCGTGGCGCGTGATCCACTCCAACCGGTCGCGAGCGGCCCGGCCATGGCGATGCCGATCAAGCCGATGCCGAAGGCCCGCAGGGTGAGCAGCAGCCATCGCTCCAGTCGGCGGCGGCGACGCACCTTCTCCATGGCCAACCGCAGCAGCATGGTGCTCGGCCATGGCGTCGCTCGGGGGCGTCGCAACAGCAGATGCAGCACGATCGGCAGGGCCGCTGCACCCAACGCCGCCATCGCCAACCCGGGGTGCAGGAAGTTCATCCGCGCCTCCGCGCGCGCCATGCCGCTTCGCGACGACTCAACAGCGCCGCCAACGGCGGTCCGACGGAATCATGACTGTCCAAACGCAGCACGTCATCGTTGAAGCTGCGCGCAAGGCGTTCCAGTTCGGCATCGAAGTGCTTCAGCTCCTGCAGATAGGCCGCGCGGATCACCTCGGCATCCGCCTCGATGGGTGGCTGACCCTCCATGTCCTCGAATCGACGGAAGCCCTCCAGTGGAAACCGGATCTCCTGACGGTCGAGGATGCGCGCCAGCACCACATCGTGGCCGCGGAACCGCGCCTTGGCCAGCGCCTCACGCAATGGCTCCATCGGATGCTGAAAGTCGCTCAGGATGAAGATGAGCGAACGCGCACTGAGCGTGGCCAGCACCTGATCGATCGCGCGCGCCGGTTGCGCCACGCCTCCAATCTTCACGGTGGCGAGCGACTGCACCAGACTGCGCCATTGCCCCTTGGCTCCGCTGCGACGAACCGTGGCGCGCACATCATCCGCGTACACCGTCATGCCCACGCGATCGCGCTGCTCCAGACACAGGTGCGCCAGCGCCACACTGATGGCTGCCGCACAGTCGAACTTGGTCCATTGCAGCGATGTGCGGCCGGCGTCGGTGCCACCCCAACCCGACTTGCTGCCAAGCGTGCCGAAGCGCATGCTGCTGCTTGCATCCACCAGGATCATCACGTCCAGGTTGGTCTCCTGCTCGTAACGCTTCAGGTACAGCTTGTCGCTGCGACCGAACACCTTCCAGTCGAGGTGTCGCAACGATTCACCCGGGGTGTAGGGCCGATGCTCGGCGAACTCCACGGCCTGGCCTTGTCGCGGACTGGCGTGCATGCCGCTGCCAAGTCCATCAACAAGCATGCGTGCGCGCAGTTCGAATGGTGCAAGCTGCGCCAGTGTCTCTGGCGCCAGATAGGCCTCGGCCCGCAGCGGCGCGCTCACGTGATGAGCCGGTCCAGCGGACGACGATCGGCCGCCGGATCCAGCGGCGTGGCATCGAGCAGGCTCTGCACGATCACTTCACTGGTCACGCCATCGGCCTCGGCGTTGAAGTTGGTCACGATGCGGTGCCGAAGCACCGGCAGGGCGATGGCCTGCAGGTGGGCCGGCAACACGTGCGTGTGACCCGACATGAGCGCCTTCGCCTTGGCGGCAAGAATCAGGAACTGGCTGGCGCGTGGACCGGCGCCCCATGCCACATAGTCCTTCACGATCTTCGGAACATCGGCGGTGGAATCACCCTCGGCCCGCTCGCCCACGCGTGTGGCCCGAACCAGTCGCAGCGCATATCGCGCCACGTGTTCCGCCACAGGCATGCGACGCACGGCCGACTGCACGCGCCCCAGATCCACGGCATCCATCACCGCGTCCGGGTGGAACGATGCCTCGCCGGTGGTGCGCGTGATCACCTCAAGCTCCTCGGCCTCGCTCGGGTAGCCGATGTGAATGTTCATCATGAAGCGATCAAGCTGCGCCTCGGGCAACGGGTAGGTGCCTTCCTGCTCGATCGGATTCTGGGTGGCCAGCACGAAGAACGGGCTCGGCAGGCGATGCGCCACACCACCCACGGTCACCTGGCGCTCCTGCATCGCCTCCAGCAGTGCGGCCTGGGTCTTGGGTGGTGTGCGATTGATCTCGTCCGCCAGCACCAGGTTCGAGAAGATGGGTCCGCGCACGAAGCGAAGCGCGCGGGTGCCGCTCGCGCGATCCTCCTCGATCACTTCGGTTCCGGTGATGTCCGAAGGCATCAGGTCGGGCGTGAACTGGATGCGGCTGAACTGCATGCTGAGCGTGCGCGCCAATGTGGCGATGAGCAGCGTCTTGGCCAGTCCAGGCACGCCTTCAACCACCGCATGTCCACCGCACAGCAGGGCAAGCAGTGTCTCGTCCAGCACGCGGTTCTGGCCCACGATCACCTTGTGCACTTCACGGCGCACCTTCTCCACCGACTGGGTCGCCCAGGCAGCCTCTTCGGCGGTCAATCCTGCGTCCATCGGTGGGGTATCGCTCATGCGGCGAGTATAGAGTTGCCGCGTGCCTGAACTGCCGGAAGTGGAGAGTTTGCGCAGGGATCTGGAGGCCCGGATCCTGGGTGCCCGCGTGGAGCAATCGCGGTTGCTGCGACCTGATGTGCTGCACCGATCCGCCGATGCGCCCGAGGTGCCATTGCCCACCGGAAGCGTGGTGACGCGACTGCTTCGACATGGCAAGCAGCTGGTCGTCGAGACATCGAACCACGGATGCCTGCTGGTGCACCTTGGCATGAGTGGATCGCTTCGTGTCGTTCCGGATCATGATGCTGGTTCGATCGACCACGAGCGACATGTGCACGCGCGCTGGACGCTGCGAACCACACGGGGCGCGCTGGTGCATCTTCGTCACCGCGATCCACGACGGTTCGGCTGGCTCGAATCACACGCGTCCCTGCAGTCGATCCTGGACACATGCTGGAACCAGCTTGGCCCCGATGCGCTCACCGTGGAATCGTCGGCCTTGATCGCGGCGTTCAAGGGTTCGCGACGCGCATTGAAGTCGGCACTGCTTGATCAGTCGGTGACGGCAGGCATCGGGAACATCTATGTCGATGAGTCGCTGTTTCGTGCAGGACTGCATCCATGCATGCCGGTGCAAAGACTGAAACCCGATCAGGTGGATCGACTCGCCGTGATCATCCGCAAGGTGCTGCAGCAGGCCGTGGATCGCGGTGGAAGCACCATTCAGGATCACCGCACAGCGGATGGTGGTTGGGGATCGTTCCAGAAACTGCACAAGGTGTATGGACGCGCCGGTCTGCCATGCACCACCTGCAAGGCGCCCCTGACATCCCGACTGGTGCAACAACGCATGACCGTGTTCTGCAAGAGCTGCCAACCACGGCGGCCTGGAAGGCCCTGAGAGAGGCCGGGGCTTCGCGGTACCCCTTGGCGCAAACCGGTTGGTCCGATCGATCCAGGTGGCCTTCCCGTGGCTTGTGCACAGCCTGCCTGCGGAAGGCTGATGCCCTGCGCGCAGAACCAGGCAAGTTCAATGCGCTTGTTCAGAAATGCGGACGTTGATGCACCCCTGGACCGGCTTCTCTTCTGGAGGATGATGAAAGAGTTCTTTTCATCGTCATAGAAGAGAGCTATGTCAGATTGTGGACAACTTCGATTCTCCAACGTAAGTCGTGCTTGTAGATGGATCTACGAAACAAACACGATGTGCAGAGCCTGTCAATCAAGATCCAGCAACTGTTCGCCGGACACAAGCCAACCCCCTCAACCGTTCGACAAGCCGCCAGACAACCCACCAAATGGTTTCTGAACCGTTATGCAGCAGGCCGAACGAGACAGGAAATCAACACCACACATGACCCAGCGTGGCATGTCGAGGAGCTGTTGATAAGTCCACGGACCGAGCGTCAGGCTTCGTTTGGTGCCGCTTGCAGCACCTGCTGGATGCGGTCCACATCCGCCTTCAGTCGCTCATCGCGTGTCTGTTTGGTGTCCACCTGTCGGATCGCATGCAGCACGGTGGTGTGATCGCGACCACCGAGGTAGCCGCCGATCTCCTCCAGGCTGTAACGCGTGTGCCGACGAGCGAGCCACATGCACACCTGACGCGGCAACGCAACGCTCTTGTGGCGTCGCTTGCCAAGCAGATCGGTGAGCTTGATGTCGTAATAGCGCACCACCGCATCCAGGATCGCCTGGATGTTGGGCTGCGGATTGCCGCGTCCCTGCGACAGAGGATCGCCACCGATGGCTTCCTTGGCGAGTTCAAGATCAATCTCGCGACCCGTCGCCATGGCCAATCCACGCACCTTGGTCAGCGCGCCTTCCAGCTCGCGGATGTTCGAGTCGATGCGCGCAGCGACGTAGGCAGGCACATCGTCCGGCATCTGCAG
>CAIPQY010000386.1 GCA_903867275.1 uncultured bacterium
CGGCATGTACTCGTTGCTGGTGCCCTCGCCGCGGATGGCCGCGATGGGCAGCACGAAGTCGCCCAGCTTGGTCTTTTTCAGGCCGCCGCACTTGCCCAGGAACAGCACGGCCTTGGGCTCGACCGCGCCCAGCAGGTCCATCACCGTGGCCGCCATGGCGCTGCCCATGCCGAAGCTGATGATGGTGATGTCCTCGGCCGTGGCCGACAGCATGGGATGGTCGCGGCCCACCACGGGCACGCCGAACTTGGCGGCGAAGGCTTCCACGTAGTTGCTGAAGTTGGTCAGCAGCACGTAGGGGCCGAAGTCCTTCAGCGGCCGCCCGGTGTAGCGGGGCAGCCAGTCGCGCACGATCTCGGCCTTGTCACGCATGGTGCGTGCAGCCTATCCGTGGCCGCGCTGAACGCATGGCGCGCGGTCGCTAGCCTGCCACCATGCGAACCCATCGCCTGCTTCTGGCCGCCACCATGCTCGCACTGACCGCCTGCAGCACCATCCGGGTGAAGCCCGCCGGCGGCCCCGACCCGATGGTGCAGCATGTGGTGCTGGTGGAACTGGACGACCCGTCGCTGGCGCCCGCGATGCTGAAGGACATGCAGGATGCGTTCCCCAACATTCCAACGCTGCGCCACTGGAGCGCCGGCCCGCACATCGACACCGGCCGCGCGAACGTGCTGCACTGGTACACGCTTGGCGTGCTCACGCAGTTCGACAGCGTGGCCGACTACCAGGCCTACCAGAAGGACGCGCGCCACGAGGCGCTGGTGAAGAAGTGGAAGCCGCACTGGAAGCGCGCCGAGATGTTCGACTTCGGCTCGGTGGAAACCGCGCCCGCCCCGGCCGCCAAGTGACGCCGCGCACGGGCGCATGAAGCGCGGCGGCGCGGGGCCATCGGTAGACTTCGGCGCACCCTTTTTGGAGCGAACCGCATGTCGCACTCGAAGCCCCACGGACCCACCCGCACCGAAACCGACACCATGGGACCCATCCAGGTTCCGGCCGACCGCTACTGGGGCGCGCAGACCGAGCGTTCGCATCACCACTTTCCATTCGGCGACCGCATGCCGCTGGCCATCGTGCACGCCTTCGGCCTGCTGAAGGCCGCCTGCGCCCAGGCCAACGCCGACATGGGCGGCCTTGCCGCCAACCTGCGCGACCTGATCGTGGCCGCCGCCAAGGAAGTGTCGAGCGGCACGCTGGACGGCGAGTTTCCGCTCAGCGTGTGGCAGACCGGCAGCGGCACGCAGAGCAACATGAACGTGAACGAGGTGATCAGCAACCGCGCCATCGAGATGGCGGGGGGCGAGCGCGGCAGCAAGAAGCCCGTGCACCCCAACGATCACGTGAACATGTCGCAGTCGAGCAACGACACCTTCCCCACGGCCATGCACGTGGCCGCTGCCATCGAGCTGGAGCGCACGCTGCTGCCCGCCGTGCGCCAGCTGCGCGAGGCGCTGCACGCCAAGGCGCAGCACTTCGCGCGCGTGGTGAAGATCGGCCGCACGCACCTGCAGGACGCCGTGCCGCTGACGCTGGGCCAGGAGTTCAGCGGCTA
>CAIPQY010000387.1 GCA_903867275.1 uncultured bacterium
CCTTCCACCGGAATGAGTGAACGCGCCACATCCGCCAGCACCAGCAACGCGGCGCCCGCGATCACCGAACCAAGCACCGTGCGCCGATGCGAACCACCCAGCATCGATCGCGCCATGTGCGGCGCAACCAGTCCCACGAATGCGAGCGGGCCACACAGCGATGTGGCACCAGCCGCCAGCGCGCTGGCCAGCAGCACGATCGACCATCGTGTGGCCGACAGATGCACCCCCACCGAGCGCGCCTCATCATCTCCCAGTTGCAGCGCATCCAGCGTGCTCGACTTCCACTGGAACAGCGCCATGGTGCCGATCAGCAGCGCCACACATGCCCACAAAGGGCCGCGCTCGGGCGCTTCGGGAATGCGACCCAGCGACCAGGCCGCAAGGCCCATGCGCTCGCCAGGCGGCAACATCCATTCACACAACGCCGCCACGCTGCCCGCCATCGCAGCCACCACCACACCTGAAAGCACCAGGCTGATCGGATCCAGGCCGCGCTCGCGCGAGTGCCCGAAGGCCACGCACAGCAGCAACGCCGTCACCGCGCCCAGCCATCCCACCGGTACCTGCATGGTGCTCGGGAACACCGCGCCCACCTTCCACGACAGCACGAACGCGATGGCCACCGCCGCCTGCGCGCCGCCGCTCAACCCAAGCACGAACGGCGAGGCGAGCGGATTGCGAAGCATGCCCTGCAGCAGCAGGCCCGAGAGCGACAGCGCGGCACCAGCCACCACCGCACTGGCCACCGCGCCCAGGCGCCAACCGGCGGCGTCGGGGCTCCAGCCGAATGCCAGCACACCGTCGAGCCCACGCGAGATCAGCAGGCGCGCGCACACGCCTGCAACAAGCACCACGCACAGCACCACCCATCCGATTCGGCCGCGAAGCATCATGGCGCGCGCTCCAGCTGTTCGCGCCAGCGTTCGATGGCATCCAGCGCTTCGGGACCGGGTCGCAGCAGCCCTGCCTGGTTCACGACCACGAACTGCACGCCACGATCGGCGCACGCGACACCCAATTCCGTGCGCGAAGCCGATGGTTCGGGGCCGATCATCGTCACCGTGCGAGGCTGCAGCGCGAACAGATCTTCCATGCGCATGGAAGGATGTCCAGCCTGCGAAGGCACCGCGGCACCACCCCACGCCTTCCACACTTCCGCCAGATACGTGTCGATGCCGAACGCCTGCGGAGGATCGCTCGCGAACAGCAGCACGCAGGGCGACTGCCGCGGCGCAGCATCGAGTGGTTGCAGCACCTTGGCCCAGCGCGCGGAGGTATCCGTGGTTGGCGCCGGTGCCCGCGCCGCTTCTGCAAGCGCGGCCTCCAGACTCCGCACCTGCGCGAGCGATGTGCATGGCACCTGCACCACACGCCAACCATGCTGCGCGGCGGCCTGCACGAGCACGCCAGGCACGCCGCCCGCCGTGGCCTGCACCACGATCAGATCGGGCTTCACCTCAGAAAGGCGCTCCAGATCCACCTCCAGCAGCGAACCCACGACCGGCACCTGATCCACGCCCGCGCACCACGGCGTGCGTCCCACCACGCGATCCTTCCAGCCCATGTGCACAAGGGTGCTGGTGAGCGCGGGCGACAGGCTTGCGATGCGCATGGCGGCTGCATCGCGCGACGGTGGCTGCGGGCCAACTTCGCCGCAGCCAGCGAGCAGGAGCACGACTGCGAGAAGGCGCGCGAGAGCCATGAATCGATGCTAGCAACGGGCCACGCAACGCCTGCGCCGCTACACTGCGCGCGTCATGAGCCTGCTCGCTTCCATGCGCCGACTCTTCACCGGACCGGCCGAGCCGCCGAAGGAATCTCCTGCGCGCCGCACGGCGGACGCGGCGGCCGTGGCTGATGCGCTGGTGGCCATCGCGGAGCATCTGCGACTGGACAGTCAGGAGCGCCGCGACATGCTTCCGCTGCTCGAGCAGCTGCCGCAGAGTCTGCAGACCCTGCCCGAGATCGCGCGACAGCAGGCCCGACTGGGCGAAGCGATCGGAACGGCGCTGGTGCAGCAGCGCGCCCGCGACCAGGGCATCGAGGACATCCTGCGGCGCATCGCCGACGGCGTGGGCCGCCAGACCGACACCTTCGGCGTGGTGCAGCAGCAGCTCGACCTGAACCATCAGGCGGCGCAGCGCGTGGCCGATGGCGTGACCAGCCTCAGCCAGGGTGTGGGCGAACTCTCCACGGGCCAGCGCCGCAACGCCGACGCCCTGCAGGGCATCCTGGATCACACCCGCGAGCACGATTCCGAGATGCAGCGCATCCAGGGCCGACTGCACCTGTGGCTGGTGTTCGCCACCAGCATCGCAGCGGGCTCCCTGATCGCCTGCATGCTGATGGCCTGGGCCCTGCTTCGCGGCACCGGCAACTGAACCAGCGCCGATGGCGCAACTCCTGAAAGGCAACGCACCATGTACGGACTCGTGAATCAGGCTGTGCAGGACTACGTCACGCATGCCTTTGGCGATGCGGTGTGGCAGCAGGTGCGAGCCAAGGCCGGCATGCAGGAGGACGGCTTCCTGCCGCTCGAGCAGTACCCCGATGCGCTCACCTTCGCGCTGGTCGGCGCCACCTGCGAAGCCACGGGTCGTGGCGGCGCGGAACTGGTGGAGGCGATCGGCGTGCACTGGGTGGCCTTCACCGCGCAGCGCGGATACGGCGCGCTGCTCGACCAGCTTGGAACCACCTTCCCCGAGGCGCTTGCCAATCTCGATGCCATGCATGTGCGCGTGGCGCTGATGATGCCCAACCTGAAGCCGCCTTCGTTCCGCGTGCACGACGTGAAGGATCGCAGCCTGACGCTCGACTACGTTTCCAAGCGCGCCGGACTTGCGCCGATGGTGATCGGTCTGGTGAAGGGCCTGGGCCACAAGTACAAGCTGGAGCCC
>CAIPQY010000388.1 GCA_903867275.1 uncultured bacterium
CCTGCATGGCTGCCTGGTACAGCGTGGCTTCATCCAGCGATGCGGTGAGCGTGGCGTTGGCGGCCACCACGGCCGCTGTGCTGGATGCCGCCGATCCGCCCATGCCTGAACCCAACGCGATGCCCTTGTCGATCTCGATGTCGAAGCCCGTTCCAGCCGGGCAGTGCGCAAGCAGCGCAAGCAGCGCGCGTCCGGCGGTGTTGCGGTCGGCCTCAAGCGGCAGCGGTGGCTCGATGCCGCGCACAGCCAGCACGCGCACGAGGCCGGTTGCGGTGCGTGTCACGGTCACACGGTCGCCGCGGCCTTCCAGTGCGTGGCCCAGCATGTCGAAGCCCACCGCCACGTTGCCAACCGACGGAGGCGCCTCGGCGGTGGCGCGATTCACAGGCGTGCTCCCAACGAGGCCGCCACGCGAAGCAGATCGGCGAACACGCCTGCTGCGGTCACCTCGGGTCCGGCGCCAGGTCCCTGCACCACCAGCGGGTTGTGGCAGTAGCGCTCGGTGCTGAACTGCACCACATTGTCGGTGAGCTGGATGTGCGCGAAGGCGTGGTCGGAGGGCAGTGCCACGAGTCCAACGGTGGCCTTGCGGTCGGAGGTGAGTCGCGCCACATACCGAAGCACCTGCTTTTCGGCCTGCGCCTGTCGCAGTTTCGCGAGCATGGGCGCATCCAGTTCGCTCAATCGCTTCAGGAAATCCGAAAGCGGCACCTCGCGGAGCGCCGCAGGCACAAGCGACTCCAGCTGCACATCGCCGAGGCTGATGGCCCATCCGCATTCGCGCGCCAGGATCACCAGCTTTCGAGCCACATCCAGTCCGGAGAGATCATCGCGCGGATCGGGTTCGGTGTAGCCGAGTTCCTTCGCCTTCAGCACCAGTTCGCTGAAGGGCACGCTGCCGTCGAAGCGGTTGAAAAGGTAGGCCAGCGTTCCGGAGAAGATGCCCTCGACCGAGCGCACGGCGTCGCCGGTGTCGACCAGGTCGCGCAGGGTGGTGATGATCGGCAGGCCCGCGCCCACGGTGGCTTCGTAGCGGAACTGCGCGCCTGCGCCCTTGATGTCGCGGTAGCGCTCGAGCGGACCGGAACCGGCGCACTTGTTCGGCGTGACGATATGCACGCCTCGGCGCATCCATTCGGCGTAGCGCTCGGCCACCGCATCGCTGGCGCTGCAATCCACGATCACCGCGTTCGGCAGGTGCTCCGACTTCACGTGCGCGGCGAAGGCGTCCAGATCGAGCGGGCGATCGAGCAGCGACTTTGGATCGTGCAGCGAAAGCATGGGATCGCCAAGCGCCATCATGCGGCTGCCGGCGATGGCGCGCACGCGCAGGTCGATGCCGTGTCGCTGCAGCAATCCCTCGCGCGCGGCGGCCACCTGCTTCAGGAACGATCCGCCCACGTTGCCCGGACCGATCATGCCGATCGAGATCGTCTGCGCGCTCAGGTAGAAGCCGGCATGCACGGCGCGGAGCGCCTTGGGCGCATCGCCGGCGTCGATGGCCACCGAGATGTTCCGCTCCGACGCACCTTGCGCGATCATGCGCACGTTCACGCCGGCACGGCCAAGCGAGTCGAACAGCTGCGCCGACACGCCCGGCTTGCCAGCCATGCCGTCGCCCACCACGGCCAGCGCGGCCACGCCCCGGGACACGGTCACGTCAGTGACCTGTC
>CAIPQY010000389.1 GCA_903867275.1 uncultured bacterium
CACCTCGCCGAGCTCGAGCTCCAGCGAGCCGAGGTTCGCAAGCGATTCGGCATCCTGCGGATCGAGCGCCACGATGCGTGCTGCCATGGTTCGCGCCTCCGGCAGACGCCCGGCATTCGTGAGCCAGCGGGCGTACTCGCGCAGGTAGATGGCGTTGCGCGGCGAGAGCTCGATGGCGCGCGCGTACTCGGGCCCCGCGTCCGCCACGCGTCCGAGGAGCTCGATGATGCGCCCGCGCTGCCAGTACGGACCGGGCGATTCCGGCTGGATGGCAATGGCCGCATCGAGCGCCGTGAGTGCCTCGGGCAACCTGCCCTGCAGGCGGCGCACCTCGCTGAGGTTCGATTGGACGGGCATGTCGATCGACCCGGCAAGCGACACGGAGAGTTCCGCAAGCTGCGAAGCCTCGGCAAGCGCTGCATCGCGCGCGGCCGCGTCGTTGGCGTCCATGGCTGACTGCATGCGCTTCAGCAGGATCTCGACCAGGTTGTTGGAAGCGAGCCACGCGCGCGGGTTGTCGGCCAGCGATGCGCGCCAGAGCGTCTCGGCGTCCGCGAATCGCACGGCATGGGCATTGGTGGCGAAGGCCAGCCCACCGAGCAAGGTCATGCCAATCACGATGCACGCCGGCACCGACAGCCCGCGCGATTCCGCCGCACGCAACGCGCGCAGCAGGCACCACGCCGCCGCGGGCGCAAGCACCGCGCTTGCGACGTACCCGAAGTGATCCGCCACCGGCGCGAACCGGAGCGGATAGAGATTGATGAAGCCAAGCGCCGGGAAGATGCCGGCCGAGTAGCAGAGGAACGCCACCATGGGCCCGCGCACACCGCGCCGCGCGGCCACGAATGCTGCCACTGCCACGGAGAGTCCCGCCACGAGCGCCAGCCACGGCAGCCACGCCGGTCCGTCGAACGCCGGATAGACGAACATGAGCCTGTGCGGCCAGCCCCAGGTTCCCAGGTAGAACCACCACGCCTGCGCCGCCTGCATGAGGCGATCCACGGCGGGCCGCGCGAACTCCGCGCCGGACGCGCCCACATGCGTGGCTTCCACCCACGCGGTGAACAGGCCCATGGCGATGCCCAGCGCGAAGAACGGCACGGCAAGCGCCACCGTCGCACGCATGGGCGATGCCGGGCGGTACAGGTCCAGCTCCTCGTCATCGTCCGCCGTTTCCCACGGGCGCCACCATGCGATGGCCACCATCGCCACCGGCACCGCCACCGCGGTGGTCTTGGAAAGCATGGCCATGGCAAAGAGCACGAACGAAAGCCCCCACCACCCTGCCCGCGCCGCGAACGGCCGCGTGTCCTGTAGGAAACGCACCCACGACATGAGCGACGCCAGCGCAAACGCCATCGACAGCACGTTCTTCCGCTCCGTGACCCAGGCCACGGTCTCCACCTGCACCGGATGCAGCGCAAAGAGCCCCGCCGCAAGCAGCGAACCCGGCACGCGCATCCGCCGCAGGAGCCGCCACAGCATGATGCTCGAACCCACGTGGAGCAGCACATTCGCCAGGTGGTATCCGAACGGATCCAGCCCGTGCACGGCATGCTGCACCCAGAAGCTCACGAAGACCAGCGGGTAGTACTGCGGCGTGGAGCCCGGCACCCATGCATCGAGCACACCGCCCGGGAGCTGCACCGCGGGGTTTTCCAGGATGTACGAGTCGTCGTCCCAGATCCAGCCAGCACGGATCGCCGGCGCGTAGGCCTGGAGCGCCGCCACGCAGATGACGAGCATGGCGATCCAGGTCTTGCGCTGCACGAGGTTCTTCATCAGGGTCTCGGCGGCGCAGCCTATGCGATGCGCTCAGGCGTACGAATGCAGGCCCGAGATCACGAAGTTGATGACGATCCAGTTGAAGAGCATGACGCCGGCGCCCACCACGGCAAGCACCGCGGTCCAGAGGCCCTTGTCACGCACCTTCCAGCGCACGTGGATGAGGAGCGCGAAGATGATGAAGGTGTTCAGCGCGAACACCTCCTTCGGGTCCCATCCCCAGGGGCGGCCCCAGCTGTGGTCGGCCCAGATGGCACCCATCACGATGCCCGACCAGAGCATGACGAAGCTGACTTCGGTGAGGAGCATGGTGAC
>CAIPQY010000390.1 GCA_903867275.1 uncultured bacterium
GGGTGGGCAAGCGCCTGATCGATCCAGATCACCGCCTGGCGCGGCTGTCCCTGATCCATCGCGCGCTGCGCCAGGGCGCACGCCGCCTGGAGCGCCGATGGCGTGAGTGGGCGCGCTTCCACCACCTGTTCAAGATTGCCTTCGGCGAGTTGACGCTCGGCCACCGGCGACTGCTCGCGCAGCCACCGCTCGAACACCGGCGGATTGGCGCGCAGGAACGCGACGGTGGCTGCCTGCGCGCTTCGAAAGCGATCCTCCACGGGTGGCCACGGCACCAGCTTGCGGCTGAAACGCTCCATGGCTTCCTGCGCAAGTCGCGCCGACTCGGCGGGGTTGCCGGCGGCGGTCTCTTCGGCACGCCGAAGCAGCTCGGCCGCGGAAGGACTGGCATCCACGGTGACCGGTGCGGACTCCTGCGCGACAGCCGTTGCCGCGATGCAGCCGAGGGCAAGCAGGATGGCGAGGATCCGGTGCATCGACGGCCGTAACGCTACATTCCCGGCGTGGGTTTCACGAATGCCATCCTTCGCGGCCTGTTCGCGACCGCCGCGCTGCTGACCGCAGCCTGCGGCACGCCGCCGCAGATCAGCGTGATCGGCGTGGATGTGGTTGAAAAGGGCGCGACAACCTCGGAACTCGCCGTGCGTCTGGAGATCCAGAACCTGACCGGCGAACCCATCCGCCTGGACACCTGGGAATACAACCTGCAGATGCAGGGGCAAGGCGTGTATTCGGGGCAATGGGTGGCCGCGATCACCATTCCGGCGGAGAGTCGCGTGCTGACGGCCATTCCGGCGGTGGTGCAGAACACGGACCTGCCAACCACCGACGCATCCTGGAACGTGGATGGCTGGATCCGCTATCTGGAGCCCACGCGCTTCAGCCAGATGCTGTACGACCTTGGATTGAACAGGCCGTCCACCAGCTTCGGTGGCCGCGGCGACAAGGTTGGCAGCGGCGGCTCGGTGCCGAGCGCCGGCTGAGCCGCACCCTGCACGAACAGGTTCACTCCGACTTGGCTGCGATGCCGCCCTGCTGCACGCTGGCCGCAAGACGCTCGGTGGTGAGCCGCATCAGGTTCTGATGCACACCGGTCACGCGCGCGTCGGTCGCGTCGAGATCGCGCCACGGCACCTTGGTGTAGGTGCCATCCGGCTGCATCTGCCATGCCTGCCGACGGTCGTTCAGGCACAGCTGCAGCACTTCCCACAGCCGCGCGCGATGCTGCGGACGCGTGATGGGCGTGGCCGCCTCCACGCGGGTCTGCAGGTTGCGGTACATCCAGTCGGCGCTGCCGATGAAGAAGTCGCCGTCGAGCGGATCGTCCTTGCCGGCGCCGAACCAGAAGATGCGGCTGTGCTCGAGGAAGCGGCCCAGGATGCTGCGCACGCGGATCGATTCGCTGAGGCCGGGCACGCCCGGGCGCAGGCAGCAGAAGCCGCGCACGATCAGGTCCACCTGCACGCCCGCCTGGCTGGCGCGGTACAGCGCGTCCATCACGCCACGATCCTCGAGCTGATTCATCTTCGCCACGATGCGGCCGGGGTGGCCGGGACGACTCAGCGCGATCTCGCGCTCGATGAGTTCCAGGAAGCGCTTCTTCATGGCCACCGGCGCCACCAGCAGCTTCTTGTAGTCGCGCTGACGGCTGCGGCCGGTCATGTAGTTGAACAGGCCGGTGAGATCCTCGGTGATGTCGGGATCGCAGGTGAGCAGGCCGAAGTCCTCATACAGGCGCGCGGTCTTCGAGTTGTAGTTGCCGGTGCCGATGTGGCCGTAGCAGCGGATGCCGCCCTGCTCCTGTCGCACCACCAGTGCGGTCTTGGTGTGGGTCTTCAGGCCGATCACGCCGTAGGCCACGTGCACGCCGGCGTCTTCCAGCTTGCGCGCCCACAGGATGTTGCGCGCCTCGTCGAAGCGCGCGCGCAGCTCCACCAGCACGGCCACCTGCTTGCCCGCCTCGGCGGCGCGGATGAGGCTGCTGATGAACGGGCTGTCGCCGCTGGTGCGGTACAGGCTCTGCTTGATGCACAGCACCTTGGGGTCGCTGGCCGCCTGCTCGATGAAGCGCTCCACGCTTCGGTGGAAGCACTCGTACGGATGCTGCACCAGCACGTCGCCCTCGCGGATGGCGGCGAAGATGTCGCTCTCGTCGTCCTCCAGACCGCGCGGGGCCAGTGGCGTCCACTTGGAATAGTGCAGCTCGGGCACGTCGATGTCGGCGATCTGGTTCAGCCCGCCGTAGTCGATCAGGCCGGTGGTCTCGTAGATGTCCTCGGGGTCGATCTGCAGTTCCTCGGTGAGGAAGCGCAGGATGCGCTGGTTGGCGCCGCTGGCGATCTCCAGCCGCACCACGCGCGCGAAGCGACGCTCGCGCAGCTGGCGCTGGATCGCCTCGAGCAGGTCGTCGGCGTCCTCCTGATCGGGCTCGATCTCGGCGTTGCGCGTCACGCGGAACGGCAGCACCTTCAGGATCTCCATGCCCGGGAAGAGTTCGTCCAGGTTGTGCTCGATGAGTTCCTGCAGCGGCGCGTAGCGACGCGTGCCGGGCACCTGATACAGGCGCGACGGGATCTCGGGCACCTTCACGCGCGCGAACAGCTGCTCGCTTTCACCCGGCCGGCGCAGCATCACGCCCAGGCTCACGCTCATGTTGCTGATGAACGGGAAGCGGTGTCCCGGATCCACGGCCAGCGGCGTGAGGATGGGGAACACGTTGTGGTGGAACCACGCGCGCGCCTCGGTGCGCTCGGTGTGCGTGAGCTGTTCCCAGGTGAGCAGCTCGATGCCGCGCTCCTGCATGGCGGGCAGCAGGTTGCTGCGCAGCACATCGGCCTGCACGCGGCCCATGTCCTGCACGCGCTGGCGGATCGACTGCATCTGCTGCTCGGGCGTGAGCGCATCCGGCACGGGGCTGGCCGAGCCGTCCTCGATCTGCTGGCGCAGCGTGCCCACGCGCTTCATGAAGAACTCGTCGAGGTTGTTCGAGAAGATCGACAGGAAGCGCACGCGCTCGAGCAGCGGCACCGAATCGTCGGCGGCCATGTCGAGCACGCGACGGTTGAACTCGAGCCATTCGAGATCGCGGTTCAGGAATCGCGATGGATCGCCGCCCGTGCTGGGCGCGGTGGCGCCGGCGTCGGTGGCCGCGGGTTCGCGATGCGGGCGGTGGCGACTCATGCGCGCACCTGCATGTCCGGCCGGTAGATGGCCTCGCAGCCGGGCGCCTCGCCGATCGACACGCTGCCAAGGCGCACGCCCGCGGGCAGTGCGCCGGCCACCTCGTCGGCCACATGCCGCGCCACCAGTTCGGCGGTCGGGTTGGTGTGATCGAAGGGCGGCACGTCGTTCAGTGTGCGACTGTGGAAGCGAGCCAGCACGCGATCGATCGCCGTCTCCAGCGCATGGAAGTCGCACAGCAGGCCATCCGCGTCGAGCGAATCGCCAACCACCTGCACCTGCACGCGCCAGTCATGTCCGTGCAGGGTCTCCATCTGTCCCGCCATTCGGATGGCGTGGGCGGCCGAGAATTGTCGGTGGACCCGCAGTTCGTACATCGGGGCGCGAGTATAGCGGTGGCCGGGTTTTGCACTGTTTCGACGGGGTTTCGGTGTGGCCCGCGTGGCGTTATCGTCGCGGCATGACAAGCAACGATGCGCCCCTGATGCTGAGCGTGAGCGGCCTGCGCGGCCTGGTTGGCAAGACCATCACCGCCGAAGTGGCCGCGCTGTACGGCGCCGCCTTCGGCAGCCACCTGCGAAGCAAGAAGAACCGCCCGCGCGTGGTGCTTGCGCGCGACTCGCGGCCAAGCGGCGAGGCCTTCCTGAGCGCCGTGGCCGCCGGGCTTGCCAGCACCGGCTGCGACGTGATCGACCTGGGCATCGCCATGACCCCCACCGCCGGCGTGATGGTGCAGCACCACAAGGCCGATGGCGGCATGGTGTGCACCGCCAGCCACAATCCAATCGAGTGGAACGGCCTGAAGTGCCTCGACGGCGATGGCGTGGCGCCGCCGCCGGACGAGGCGAAGGAGATCGTGCGCCGCTTCAAGGAGCGCGACCTGAAGCTGGCGGGACCGACCGAGTTCGGTCGCATCGAGCGCGACGCCAGCGCCGATGCAACGCACGTGGCGAAGGTGCTGGCGCTTGTGGATGTGGCGGCGATCCGCGCCGCAAACCTGAAGGTGGTGGTGGACAGCGTGAACGGCGCAGGCTGCAACGCCGCGCGCATGCTGCTCGAGAAGCTGGGCGTTGGCGTGACGCATCTGAACGGCGAGCCAACCGGCCTGTTCGCGCACACCCCCGAACCCACGCAGGCGAACCTGACCGACCTGGCCGCCGCCACCGCGAAGGGCGGCTTCGCGTGCGGCTTCGCGCAGGACCCGGATGCCGACCGCCTTGCCGTGGTGGACGAAGCCGGCCGCTACATCGGCGAGGAGTACACGCTGGCGCTGTGCGCACTTCGCATCCTGCAGCGCGAGGGCAAGGCCACCATGGCCGCCAACCTGAGCACCAGCCGCATGATCGACGGCGTGGCCGCGAAGTTCGCGGGCAGCAAGGTGCTTCGCACGGCGGTGGGCGAGGCGAACGTGGTGGCGGCGATGAAGTCGGCCGGCAGCACGATCGGCGGCGAAGGCAACGGCGGCGTGATCTGGCCCAAGGTGTGCTGGGTGCGCGACTCGCTGAGCGGCATGGCGCTGGTGCTGGAACTGCTGGCCACACAGAAGCGCGCGCTGTCGGTGATCGCCGCGGAGATCCCCCGCTACGCCATGGTGAAGCGCAAGCTTGAACTCGGTGCGATCGGCGGCGCTGCCGCGGTGGCGCCGGCGCTGGCCAAGGTGAAGGCGGCCTTCGCGGGCGAACCCATGGACGAGTGTGACGGCATCCGCATCGACCTGGCCGAGGGCTGGGTGCACCTGCGCGCAAGCAACACCGAGCCGATCATCCGTCTCATCAGCGAGGCGGCCAACGATGCCGCGGCGAATGCGCTGGCGGATCGCGTGGCGAAAGCGGCTGGTTTGCCGTGAGTCGGGTGTGAGGTTCCGGTAGGCTGCGTTCAAGGCCGCCTCTGGATGACGACGCAACCGCACATCGCCGACGACACGCCCGACGGCGACCCGACGCTGCACGGCGCCAACGAACCCACGATCACGCCGGATCCGGCGCGTCGCGAACGCCAGGCGGATCCCGCCGACAGGGCCGGTGATCAGGTCGGGCACTACAAGCTGCTCTCGAAGCTCGGCGAAGGCGGCTTCGGCACGGTGTGGCTGGCCGAGCGGCGTCAGCCGTTCGTGCAGCAGGTGGCGCTGAAGATCGTGAAGCTGGGCATGGACTCCGCATCGGTGGTGGCACGCTTCGAACAGGAGCGCCAGGCCCTTGCGGTGATGAACCACCCGCATGTGGCGAAGGTGCTCGACGGCGGCCTGACACCGCAGGGCCGACCCTACTTCGCGATGGAGTTCGTGAAGGGCGAGCCGCTCACCGACTACTGCGATCGCCAACGACTCACCGTCAAGCAGCGTCTCGCGCTGTTCACGCAGGTGTGCGACGCGGTGCAGCACGCACACACGAAGGGCATCATCCACCGCGACCTGAAGCCCGGAAACATCCTGGTCGCCTCGGGCGACGGAGACCTGGGCCAGGTCAAGGTGATCGACTTCGGCGTGGCCAAGGCGCTCACCCAGCGCATGAGCGAGCACACCGTCTTCACGGAGACGGGGCAGATGATCGGCACGCCCGAGTACATGAGCCCCGAGCAGGCGGAGCCCGACGCCAACGACATCGACACGCGCAGCGACGTGTATTCGCTGGGCGTGATCCTGTACGAGCTGCTGTCAGGCGCGCTGCCCTTCGACCCGAAGGAACTGCGCAGGAAGGCCTACCGCGAGATCCAGCGGATCATCCGCGAGGACGATCCGCCCACGCCCAGCGCAAGGCTGTCCACGATCGCCACCCGCGACACGGAACTCGCCACAC
>CAIPQY010000391.1 GCA_903867275.1 uncultured bacterium
GCGGCCCAGCGTGCCTGCGTTCGGGCCAGCACCTCCCGCCCAAGCGTGGCCTGGCGGAAGGCCAGCACCTGCGTGGCCGCCACGATCACCGACGCGATGGCGATCGCCCAGATCACGACCAGGGTGACCAGACCGCGTCGGGCCGGGCGATGTCGTTGTGGGTGGCGCATCATTGTGGACCCGATCGGCCTCCGCCTCCACCACCGGATCCTCGGCCACCCGTTGGCGGCGTGAATGGAACGGCGCCGCCGCCGCGGAATCCGCCGCCTCCCTGCATCGGATTGCCCTCGCCCTTGCCGCCGCGACCGCCTGGTCCACCGCGACCACCATCACCGCTTCCTGGAGCGCCGCCTGCAGCCACGCCGCCGGTGTCTCCGGTGCTGCTGCCGTCAGCGGGCGGGGCCGCGCCGCCCGCGGCCGCATCGGGGGTTGCGGCATCTGGCGGCTGTTCGGACTTGGGTGGTTCCACGCGATCGATGGGAATCTCGGTGCGCAGCGTCACCATCGACTTGGGGTCATCGAAGGGGTTCGACCCAAGCTTCACGCCGCTCGCGGTCACCGTGGCGCGCACGGACCACGGCAGTCCATCCACGTCGCTGTCCCAGTCTTGCCGCCAACCGCTGCCGTCATAGGCCTCGAAGCGCACCGACACCACGCCCTCGCCCACGGGTGCCGCGATGCCGCCGGCATCCTCGTAGGTGTCCGGCACCGCGTCACGCCGGCGCCACAGCGCCGTTCCGTCGGCGTCGGCCTCGATGCGGTACTGGGTCTCGTACTCCTGTCCTTCGCCGTTGTAGTCGAGCGGGCGGGTCGGCCGCAGACTCTCGTCGAACAGCAGCATCTGGTCGCGATCGAGTTCGCCCACCTCGCTTCGCACGCTCTCCGGCGCCAGTCGGAAGCGGGTGTTGAACAGATCACTGCTTCGAAGCGCCGACTGCACATCCCGGCGAATCGACTCCAGCGCATCGGTGGCTCGCCGACATGCCGTCATGCGAAGTCGCGCCACTTCGCGTGCGCGTCCAAGCTGGCTCAGCGAGCTGGTGATGGCGGTGGCCACCATCGCGCCGATCACGATCGCCACGATCAACTCGACAAGCGTGAAGCCGCGGCGGTTCGGCCGTGAAGGGGCATCAGCCACTGGGGTTCGCCTCCTTCAGCTCCTGCCGCGCGGCGCGATCCAAAGGTTCGGTGGGCGCCCGCTCCACGGGCGGCGCCTGCTCGTCATGCGGTGCCACGCGCGTGGCGCAGCGATACTCGCCGCCCGCGTCGTCGCGCACCATCGCCAGCACGTCGTATGGATCGCCGACCGCGCCTGGGCGAATCTCGACCGCGAATTCCCACTCCGGCCATGGTGCAGCCATGCGCCCCTCTGTTTCGCGCGTGCGACTGAACGCGTTCGGCCCCTCGGTGACCACCTGCGAGAGCAGTTCGTCCAGCATCGCGGCGGCGATCGCCTCGCGTTCGCCGCGCTGCAGCATGGCCAGACTGCGCTGCGAAAGCGTGACCACGCCGGTCAGCGCCAACGCGAGCAGCGCGCCGCCGATGATGGCGTCGATCAGCGCAAAGCCGCGGCGATGCACGCGATGGGTCACCATGGCTCGCGGTCTCGCCCTTGCTGATCCAGATCGATGGTCACCCGTCCGCCCTCGCGCTGCACGCCGTTGTCCACCCGCGTTGGAACGCTGGCGCCCGGCGGAAGCGTGAGCACGCAATCAAAGCCATCCGCCACAAGATGCATCTCGACCTGCGGTCGTTCGCCGCTGGGGGATCCCAGGATGCGCCACTCGTCCGGTGACAGCAGCTGGCCGTTGCTGCGCACCTCCGCCAGTTCCACGCCATCCGGCAGCCGAATCGGTTGCACGAACCGATCGGGCACCCATTGGGGCGCCTCGGTCGGCTGGTCCGGATCGGACTGCTTGGTCCACAGTTCCACGCAGCCGGTGTCACCGTTCATCCAGATGGCGCTTTGCACGCTGCCCGAGTTGTCGCGCAGCGCAAACAGGCTCAACAGTTCACTCAGTCGTTCCGCCGCCACGTCGCCCTCGCGTCGAGCCATGCCCGTCAGGCGAGGGATCACCATGGCCGCCAGAAGCGACAGCAGCGCGGCAACGACGATCAGTTCAAGCAGGGTGAAGCCGCGACGCATGCACCCTCCAGCGCTCACTTCGCGCCGTTGATGATGTCCTTGGCTTCGCCTTCGCCGCCCGGCTGCCCGTCGGCGCCGAAGCTGACCACGTCGAAGTCGCGATTGACGGTGGGTGGCACCACCACGATGTACGGGTGGCCCCACGGATCCTTCAGGTTGTTCGGGTTGGTGATGTAGGGATTGTCTCCCTGACACAGCATCTCCAGATCGAAGTCCTCGTTCAGGCGGCTCAGCGACTTCTCCGTCATGTACAGGCGAACCTGCTGGGCCAGGCTGTTCACTTCCACCTCGGCCTTGCGGCTCTTGGCCACGCTCAGGCGGCCCATCAGGTTGGGCACCAGGATGGTGGCCAGAAGCGCCACGATCGTGACTGCGATGATGACTTCGAGCAGCGTGAAGCCGGTGCGGCGGAATTGGCGACGGTGATCTCGGCGGTGGTTCATGTTCGGGCCTTGCGGGGTGTCAGTGCGGGTGTGTCGAACGGCGGTTCGCCGCGATCCATGCATCACCCTACCGAAATGGGTGCGAAAGGATGCGCCTTCAGCCGTCCGATAGCGTAGCCAGCCGCGGCGCCTTGGTGTGGATCAGCCGCCGAGCGCTTCCTGCATCTGCAGCAGGGGCAGCAGGATGCCGGCCAGCACGAATCCGGCGATGA
>CAIPQY010000392.1 GCA_903867275.1 uncultured bacterium
CGTGATTCCGCTCAGCCTTGGCATGGAAACCCGCGGCGGCGCGGTGGCCAAGCTGATCGTGAAGAACGCCAGCATTCCCACCCGCGCCACCGAAACCTTCACCACCGCGGTGGACAACCAGACGGGCATCGTGATCCATGTGCTGCAGGGCGAGCGCGAGATGGTGGCCGACTGCCGCAGCATCGGCCGCTTCGAACTGAAGGGCCTGCCGCCCATGCCCGCCGGCATTCCGCAGCTGCAGGTGGAGTTCGCCGTGGACGCCAACGGCGTGCTGACGGTCAGCGCCGCCGAGCGCCGCAGCGGCAAGCGCGCCAGCCTGCAGGTGGTGCCCACCCACGGTCTCACCACCGCCGAGGTGGACCGCCTGGAGCAGGAGGCCTTCGCCCACGCCCGGCAGGACATGCACCTGCACCGGGTGGTGGACCTGGCCGTGAACGCCCGGCTGGACCTGAAGTGGATCGGCGAGGCGCTGGAGCGCACCCGCGCGGCGCTGGAAGCCGACTACCTCGAGCAGCTCGACGCCAGCATGATGCGCCTGAAGGGCTTCTGCGAGGCCGCCGAGCGCAATCCCGCCGCCACCGACGCCGACGCCTTCCACAAGGCGAAGGAAGCCCTCGACCAGCTGAGCATGCGCCTGCACGAGACCAGCATCGCGCGCAGCCTGAAGAGCATGTCGACGCCGGGTGGGGCCGGCGACGCGCCGACGGCTGGGTGAGCGGCGCGCCGACAGAAACTTCGCCACTTGTGAAAAAAGCGCTCGCATCAATCCGCAGTCGGCGTATATTTGTCCCTCCCCCAATTGGCAACACGCGCATTCGCGCAGCCAGGAGCACAGCCGAGTTGACACAACACACCATTCCGCCCGCCACCCACACGCCTTCCATTCCACCTGCACCCGCGCGCTCGCGGGCTGGCGTGACCGGGCTCGAGCCGGGCTGGACCGTTGAGGACTCGGTCGATCTGTACAACATCCGTCTGTGGGGCAAGGGCTTCTTCGACGCCAACGCCAAGGGCAACGTGGTGGTGCGCCCGGGCAAGGTGCCCGGCACCGAGATCGACCTGATGGAAGTGGTGGAGGGCCTGCGTGAGCGCGGCCTGTGCACCCCCGTGCTGGTGCACTTCAGCGACCTGCTGCAGCGTCGCCTGCTCGACATGCACGAGGCGTTCAACACCGCCATCAAGGAGAACGGCTACAAGGGCGAATACGTCGGCGTGTTCCCCGTCAAGGTGAACCAGCAGCGTCGCGTGGTGGAGGAGATCCGCCAGTACGGTTCGCCGCTGGGCTTCGGCCTGGAGGTGGGCAGCAAGCCCGAGCTGCTGGCGGTGCTGGGCATGACCAGCGACACGCCCGAGCGCCTGATCATCTGCAACGGCTTCAAGGAAGCCCGCTACATCGAGTTCACCACGCTGGCCGCCAAGCTGGGCCGCACCATCATTCCGGTGATCGAGAACCTGACCGAGCTCAAGCTGATCGTGGAGCTGGGCGAGAAGTTCCAGATCCGTCCGCGCATCGGCGTGCGCGTGAATCTCAGCACGCCGGGTGCTGGCCGCTGGCGCCATTCAAGCGGCGCCAAGGCCAAGTTCGGCCTCAGCTACAGCGAGGTGCTGGAGGTGCTCGAGTACCTGCGCGCTCGCGGCATGGAAGATTGCCTGCAGCTGCTGCATTGCCACATGGGCAGCCAGATCCACGACGTGCGTCAGGTGAACCAGGGCGTGAACGAGCTGGCGCGCATCTACGTGCAGCTGGTCAAGCTCGGCGCCGGCATGAAGTACCTGGACGTGGGCGGCGGCCTGGGCATCGACTACGACGGCAGCCAGACCAGCTTCGAGTTCAGCACCAACTACACGCTCGCCGAATACGCCGCCACGGTGGTGTATCGCACCATGAGCGTGTGCGACGAGGAAGGCGTGGCGCATCCGACCATCGTGACCGAGAGCGGTCGCGCCATGGTGGCGCAGCAGAGCGTGCTCATCTTCGACGCCATCGGCGCCAACCGCCCCGATCGCGGCGCGGTGCCCACGCAGCTGCCCGCCCTGAAGACCGGCGAGGAAGAACTGCCGCGTCCGCTGGTGGAGCTGTTCGACACCTACAAGAGCATCACCGAGCGTCGCCTGATCGAGCAGTACCACGACGCCTGCGAGGCCCGCGACGAGGCGGGGCGCCTGTTCAGCCTGGGCTATCTCAGCCTGGAGCACCGCGCGTTGTGCGACAACCTGTTCTGGGCCACCTGCGCCCGCATCCGCGACAAGTGCCGCGAAGTGGACGAGGTACCGGAGGAGCTGGACGATCTGGAGAGCCTGCTCAGCGACACCTACTTCTGCAACCTCAGCATCTTCCAGAGCCTGCCGGACATCTGGGCCATTCACCAGCTGTTCCCCATCGTGCCCATCCACCGACTGGGCGAGAAGCCCACGCGCAAGGCCACCATCGCCGACATCACCTGCGATTCGGACGGCCGCATCGACCGCTTCGTGGATGACCGCGACGTGAAGAAGTTCGTGGAGCTGCACGACTTCGCCGAGGGCGAGCGCTACTACGTGGGCGCCTTCCTGGTGGGCGCCTATCAGGAGACGCTGGGCGACCTGCACAACCTGTTCGGCGACACGCACGTGGCGCACGTGAAGCACGACGCCAGCGGCCAGTGGTGGATCGACGAGATCATCGAGGGCGACGCGGTGCGCGACGTGCTGAACTACGTGCACTACGACCTGAACGCGCTGCAGGCGCAGATCCGCCGCGAGTGCGAGAAGGCCGTGCGCCTGAAGCAGATGACCGCCAGCGAGAGCCAGTCGCTGGTGCGCCTGTACGAGAGCGGCATCAACGGCTACACGTATCTCGTGCCCGAAGACGCCTGAGTCAGCGACCCGCGCGCCAGGCCAGTGCCTGCGAAAGAGGCATGGGCTTGGCCCACAGGTAGCCCTGGCCGAAGTGGTAACCCATCTGCTTCAGCGTGGCGGCCTGCTCCTCGGTCTCCACGCCTTCGGCGGTCACCTTCATGCCGCAGGCGCCGGCCATGGCCAGAGCTGCGTCGCACAGGGCGCGCCCACGCGCGCCGCTGGTGAGCTGCGTGGTGAACGATCGATCGATCTTCACCGTGTCGAAGGGAATGGTCTGCAGGTGGCTGAGCGAGGCGTAGCCGGTGCCGAAGTCGTCCAGCGCCAGGCGGAAGCCCGCGTCCTTCAGCTGCAGCAGGGTGGTGCGCGCCGGGCTGTCCACATCCAGCCAGTGGCTTTCGGTCACCTCCAGCGTGATGCGGTCGGTGGCCACGCCGAACTCGCGCGCCAGATCGGTGGCTTTGCGGGCCAGTCCTTCGCGCATCAGCTGGCGGATGGACACGTTCACGTTCAGCGACAGGCCCTGCATGGCGGCCGCGTTCTCGGCGATCGACCGGAACGCGAAGCGCAGCACGCTCATGCCAAGGGCCTCGATGAGGCTGCTTTCCTCGGCGATGGGCACGAACACGGCGGGGGAGATGGTGCTGGCCTGCTGGCCACGCAGTCGCGCCAGCACCTCGAAGCCGCTGGTGGCGCCGTTCTGCATGTGCAGGATGGGTTGCAGGTGCGGTTCCACGCGGTCCTCGGCCAGCGCTTCGCTGAGCAGCTTGGCCACGTGGCGCTTGCCGGTGATCTTGGCGCGCTCGGTGTCGCCGAACACCACGCACTGGTCTCGGCCCAGGCGCTTGGCCACTTCGACCGCCTCGATGGTCTGGAACAGCGCGTCGTCCAGCGACGCGGTGCGCGGCTGCCACTCCACCATGCCCGCCGAAAGCGTGAGCGCCACGTGCACGTCGGCAAGGTCGACCGGCGCCGCGAACGCCTTCAGCACGGCCTGCACGCGCTGTTGCGCGCTGGTGCTGCCCTCGCGGAAGATGGCCACGAACTGATCGCCACCGAAGCGCGACAGAAGGGGCACTTCGCCGAGCGTGGCCTTCATTCGCGTGGCCGCCTGCGCAAGCAGCTGATCCGACAGGCGCTGACCCAGCGTGTCGTTGTGCAGCTTGAAGTGGTCGAGATCCAGCAGCGCCACGGTGTAGGTGGCGCCGTCGTTCGCCGGATTGTCGCTCAACGCGGCCGCGAAG
>CAIPQY010000393.1 GCA_903867275.1 uncultured bacterium
CCTCCAGCCGCTCGGTGAACGCCACCTCCTCGGGGCTCTCCGCCACATGCGAACTGAACGGCATGTCGAGCGCCAACGCAGCCTCGTATGTGCGCGGGCCCGCCGAATACGGCGCGTGCGGCGACACGCCAAGACGCACAGCGCCCTTCATCCGCGGTTGCAGGGAGTGCAGGAATTCCACGGCCTGCCGCTGCCGCTCGCCACACAGACCGAACACCTCGATGTAGCTCACGCCCTCCATCGGGCTGCTGGCCAGCGATTCGAAGCTCGCCACGCTCTGACGACCGGCGATGTCCCCCACCCACGCCACGCCACCGACGCGACTCAGCTCGATGCCACGCGCCACCGCATCACGCAGGCCTGCCTCGTCGGTGGGCCGCCCGGTACGCACACGGTCGAGCCACGCCCAGAACCCCTGTTCACGCACCACCTGCTGCAAACCCGTGATCCGCGACAGGTCCAGGTGCGTGTGCGCATTGGCGAAGGGCGGCATCAGAACCGTGCCAGGCAGGTGGCGCACCGCGGCGCCCGCCACGCTTCCGATGTGCTCCGGCGCACCAACCGCCTGCACCACGCCGTGTCGAAGCACCACCGCGGCAGGCGCACAGTGCAGCCCGGCGCCATCCACGGCGCAGCCGGCCAGCAACACTTCCGCCGCAGGACGCGTGGGTTCCATTTTCGCTACACTCGCCCCCTACGCGGGAGGGTTCCCGCACGAAACGCCCAACTTGGCGGAGGACATCGGATGGCTTGGAAGCGATTCACCGTGCTTGCGATCGTGTCGAGTGTTCTGGCGGCATGCGTGCCTCAGCAGAAGTACGACGACCTGCTCACAGCGTACCGCGGACAGGAGCAGCAGCTCCTGTCGATGCAGAGCGATCTGCAGACCTCGCGCGCCAATGAAGAGCGCCTGCGTGCGCAGCTTGCCGCTGCCGCTGGCGATCTGGAGCAGCTGGCTGCCATTCGCAATGGCGCCAAGGGCGACATCGACAAGTTGCTCGCCGACTACGAGCGCCTGCTGAAGCAGGTCGGCAACCTGAACATGGGCCCGCTGCCCGCCGAGTTGAACAAGGCGCTCGCCGATCTGGCCGCCCAGTACCCCGATGTGCTCACCTTCGATCAGCGCAGCGGCATGCTGCGCTTCAGCAGCGACTTCACCTTCGCCTCGGGTTCGGCGGCGCTCAACGCCAACGCCCAGACGCTGGTGCAGAAGCTGGCCTCCATCCTGAACACGCCGGTGGCCCAGCCCTTCGAGGTGAAGGTGGTCGGTCACACCGACAACCAGCCCATCAAGCGCGTGGCCAGCCAGCACCCCAGCAACATGCATCTGTCGGCGCACCGCGCCATCAGCGTGCGTGACGCCCTGGTGGGTGACGGCGTGGCGGCCAACCGCATGCAGGTGGCCGGTTACGGCGAGTTCCGCCCCATCGTTCCGAACGGCGCCAACGGCGCTGCGCAGAACCGTCGCGTGGAGATCTTCCTCGCGCCGCTCACTGTGCCTATCGCCCCCACCGGCAACCCCATGGACGCGGGCTCCGCCCCGTCCAGGAAGGCCACGCCCGCGGCCGTGAAGAGCCGCAACGACGACGACGAACCGACCAAGTGATCGGTTTCACAGGCAAATGATCCGAGGCCGGACACCCGTCCGGCCTCGTTTGTTTTTGCAGCGCATGGTCCGCAACATTGGCGTGAAGAAGCCCATTTCCGTCACATAACCACGCGGCATGTTCAGATCAGGTTGGGATGGTGCGAGCGAATCCAAAGGATGTGCCCCATACCGCCAACACATTCTTGTGCCTGAGAACTTCGGGGTTAGACTGCGGCAAACCCGGATAGCGCCTAACAGAGGCCGCGAGAAGGATTCCGCGCTCTGCCCAAGGGCTGTCCTGGTCATTTTCAAGGGCCCCCTGCACATGCGCAACACGCTCGTCGCCATCGCCACCAGTCTCACCGCCACCGTCGCGTTCGGCCAATCGCTGAACGAGATCCGCACCCAGCAGACCGGCATCGACTCACAGATCTATGCCGAGATCGCGGGTACCTCTGCCGCCAGCCTGAACGGTCTGTCGCTGCTTGTGATCGGCGGCGACGACAACGCGCTGCCCCCTGGTCAGAACGGCTACATCGAGAGCGTGATCTCGCTCGACGGCAAGGCGGTGCCCGCCAGCGGCTTCTTCGTGATGGCCGAGCCCAGTTACACGCTGAGCACGCCTGACCTGGTCGCCTCGCTCGGCTTCCAGACCGACAACAACAAGACCTTCATGCTGGTGCGCAACTTCGCCGGCATCGTGGGTGACGACATCGACCTGAACGACGACGGCACCATCGACAATGCCCTGTGGACGGAAGTGCTGGACAGCGTGGCCCTGCTGTCGGGCCTGACCGCCGACGGCACCGTGGGTGACTTCGTGTACAGCACCAGCAAGTGCGGTCCTGACGGCGGCTCTTTCGTGAGCCATGCCAAGAAGTGCCCCAGCACCGGCGCCTGGCAGGTCGGCTTCGCCGACACGGCGGCCGGCGACGACACCCCTGGCGCGGCGAACCCCGCCTGCGCAACTGGCGGTTTCGTGCAGCTCAACGAGGTCCGCGGCGATCAGGTTGGAACAGACAACGATGAGTACGTGGAAATCGTCGGCACGCCCGGCACCAGCCTGAGCGACCTCACCTACCTCGTGATCGGCGACGGCACCGCGGCGCAGCTCTCTGGCGTGGTGGAGTGCCTCATCCCGCTCACCGGCCAGACCATTCCGGCAAGCGGCGTGTTCCTGATCACCCTCAAGAACACCGCGGGCCAGGACGGCATCGTGTTCGGCAAGGCGGGCAACCTGCAGACCGACAAGCTGATTCTGGAGAACACCGACCACGTCACCCACATGCTGGTGCGCGGCTACACCGGCCAAGGCACCACGGGCCAGGATCTGGACTCCAACAACGACGGTGTGCTTGACACCAAGCCCTGGACCACCGTGGCGGACAGCGTGGCGCTGGTGAAGGTGGCCAGCAGCGGACCAGTGAAGGATCCGTACAACACCGGCACGACCGGCGAGTACACCTATCAGGTCGCCAACGAGGACGGAACCCTCACGCCGCAGGTCGGACCGGATGGCAGCACCCAGTTCGTGGCCGGCCACATCTACCGCTGCAGCCCGCAGGGCAGCTGGAAGATCGGCTACTTCGATCCGGTCTCGGCTGGCTCGAACAACAAGGACACCCCGGGTGCCGTGAACCCGGAGTGCGCCAGCTGCGGCGATCCCGCCAGCGGCAGCTCGTACGTGGTGCACGGCGCGGGCGGCTCCAAGGAAGGCACCTGCTGCACGATCGTGTGCGCCTTCACTCCCGACTGCTGCAACATCGCATGGGACGCCAACTGCGTGACCAGCGCGCTGGCCAACTGCCTGACGGGTGGCAACGCCCCTGTGCTGAAGCTGAGCGAGATGCGTCTGCGTGACCCCGACAACGTGGTCAACAACATCGACCAGAACGAGTATCTGGAGATCACCGGCGCGCCCAACACCCTGCTGAATGGCGTGTCCGTGGTGGTGCTGAACAACTACGGCGTGAATGCACAGAGCCAGCCCAACACCGGCGTGGTGCGAACCGCGTTGAAGCTGGACGGCCTGCGAATTCCATCGAGTGGTCGCTTCCTGATCACCGAGCAGACCTTCGCGCTTGCCGCCACCAGTGACTTCAACTGCGGCGGTGGCCTGGTGTTCGACAACACCGGCTCGCTGAGCGTGTTCCTGGCCTGGAACTTCTACGGCCAGGCGTATGACGATCTCGACCCCAACGACGACGGCATCCTTGACGTCGTGCGTTGGCAGTCGAACATCGACGAGGTCACCGTGGTGGGCGAAACCGGTGCGGTGTACGCCAACGCCAGCGTCGGCCCATCCAGCGGCATCCTGCCGGCGCAGGTGTATCGCTGCGCCGAGACCGGCGCCTGGACCATCGGCCCCGGCTCGATCACCACGGGCTACGACACCCCCGGCGCTGTCAACGCGAGTTGCAGCCTGCCGCGCGTGTTCAGCTGCGGTGATGCGGATGCGGGCGACTGCTTCCAGCCCCACAACAACGCGCACTGCTTCAACCGTGCCTGCTGCGAGACCGTGTGCAGCGTGGTGCCGGATTGCTGCAGCGTGATCTGGGATGACGCCTGCAGCAGCGCTGCCGGAACCCTGACCGCCTGCGGCGGCGGCAACTCGCCGGTGGTGATCAGCGAGGCTCGCATGGATCAGGACCAGAACTCGTTCACCCCGAGCACGGGTGACGATCTGGACGAGTACGTGGAGCTCAGTGGCTCGGCGGGCACCTCGCTCGACGGCCTGACCCTGATCGTGATCGGCGACGGCAGCGGTACCACCGTCAAGTCCGGCGTGGTGGAGTGCGTGGTGGCGCTCGATGGCATGGTGATCATGCCAACGGGCAAGTTCCTGATCACCGTGAAGAACACCGCCACGGGCACTGCTGCCCGCGACGGCACCGTGTTCGACGGGTACGACGCGTCCACCGGCCTCACGCCGGCGGTTGGCGACCTGCAGACGGCCGCGTTGATCCTGGAGAACAGCGACAACGTGACCTTCATGCTGGTGCAGGGCTTCACCGGAGCGCTGAACGACGATCTGGACCCGAACGACGACGGCGTGCTTGACACGACGCCGTGGACTTCGAAGCTGGACGCCGTGTCTGTGGTGACCTCGATCCGCTCGGCGCCAAGTTCGGCGCAGGAATGGTGGTACGCGCCGCGCATCGGCCCCAACAGCGCGGGCTCGGCGTACCAGATCTACCGTTGCAGCCCGACCGGCTACTGGGTGAACGGCAACCGGTACTTCCTGGATGCGGCCACCCGCACCGACACGCCGGGCGCCGACAACACGGCGTGCCCGAACGTGGGCCCCGCCTGCTTCGGCGACATCGACCTGAGCGGTGTGGTTGACAACGGCGACATTGCGTTCCTCCTGCTCGACTTCGGCCCCTGCGCGGGCTGCCCGTCCGACCTCGACGGCAGCGGCGAAACCGACTTCGGCGATGCCGCACTGGTCCTGCTCAGCACCGGCCCCTGCCAGTGACCTGAGACAACCTTCACAAGACCACGGGCCCCGGCCATGCGCCGGGGCCCGTTTCATTTCAGCGTCGTGGCGGTCGCTATGCTCGCCGCGTGCGTCCGACCACCGCCATCGCCATCTTCGGCTCGATCACCGAGCAGCAGATCAGCGGCTTTGGTCGCTTCACCACCTTCTGCGCCTCGGCGTTGCGCGTGATGCTGCTGCACCCCCTGCACAGCTTGCGCTGGCGCCTGCTCGGGCCGCAGCTGTTCGCGGTGGGCGTGCTCAGCATTCCGGTGGTGGCCATCACCGGCGCGTTCATCGGCATGATCCTGTCGCTCGAGGGCTACAGCCAGTTCGCGGCCATCGGCC
>CAIPQY010000394.1 GCA_903867275.1 uncultured bacterium
CTGCTTGTGGTGGACATCCAGTCGCGCTTCGCGAGCAGCATTCACGGCTGGGACGCGCTGGTGAACAACGCCACCGTCCTGTGCCGCGCGGCCGCCACGCTTGGCATCCCCGCGATCGTGACCGAGCAGAATCCTCGCGCACTCGGCAACACCGTGCCCGAGATCACCGCCGCGCTGCCCGCCGGCACGCCCACCTTCACCAAGACGCGCTTCAGCTCGCTCACGCCGGAGGTGACCACGGCCCTGAACGCCATGCACCGCGGCACCGTGCTTGTGTGCGGCATCGAGGCACATGTGTGCGTGCTGCAGACCACCCTCGACCTGCTGGCTGGCGGTCGTCTGCCCTTCCTGTGCACGGATTGCATCTCGGCGGGCCAGGCAACGCAGATCGCCCCCGCCATGCAGCGCATGCAGACAGCCGGAGCCACCCCAACGGGGACGCTCTCGGCCATCTATGAACTGCTTGGTGACGCCACCCATCCATCGTTCAAGGCGTGCCTTGAACTGGTGAAGGGAATCCGGGCCTGATCCCGAAGGATCAGCCCGGGCGCGTCAGCACAAACCCCGGAATCGAAAACGATCAGGCCGTCGGCGGGGTCTTGCCGACTTCGAGCACCTTCACTCGAATGTCCTGGCAGACCGCCTTGATGTCCTGCATGGCCTTGCGGACGCGGGTTCCGGCGGCCTTGTTGCCACCGAAAGCCTTCGCCATGTCCTCCGCAACTTCCTCGACCTTTCGCTTCAGCAACTCATAGGTTTCCATATGCGCGTGCCTCCTGCTGGTGTTGGTGGCGGGCTCGTCCCGCCGAGAAGGCGCCATGTTAGCGAAAAATCGGGGGTGCATGCCCGAGCACGGCCCAGAAGCCCCGATTTCGTTATCTTCCCCCCCAACCCGCCTCTCCCGAAGGACTCCATTGGCCAGCGAACTCCTCTTCGACTTTGACGCGATCGACAAGACCCAGATCGCCATGACCCACGAGGCCGTGGGTGCGTTCCTGCCCCAGACGGGCCCGATGCGAATGCTGGACCACGTGGTGTGGATGGACAAGGACACCTTCGTCGGTCTTGGCGTGAAGAAGGTTCGGCACGACGAGTTCTGGGTGCCCCATCACATTCCGGGCCGGCCCCTGCTGCCGGGCGTGCTGATGATCGAGGCGGCGGCGCAGCTGTGCAGCCTGGTGCAGACGATCGGCGCGAACATCACGGGGTTCCTGGGTTTCACGCATTGCGACGAGACCGTGTTCCGCGGCCAGGTGGTGCCGGGCGACAACCTGTACCTGCTGGCCAAGCAGATCGAACGCAACCGCCGACGCTTCGTCAGCAAGGCGCAGGGCGTGGTGAATGGCAAGCTGGTGTTCGAGACCACGATCACCGGCATGACGTTCTGAGCGCCTGCCATGGATCCGATCGCTCCCATGCTGCTTGCGCCCATTGCGAAGGGGCGCGCATGGGGCGGCGAGACCTTCGTGCGCGCGGGCAAGTTCGCGAAGCCTGCGCCGGGCGCGCTGCCCATCGGTGAGAGCTGGGAACTGGCCGACCTGCCCGAGGGCATCGCCGACGGATGCGCACGCATCGAAGCGGGTTCCTTCGCAGGCCAGTCGCTGCGCGAGGCGCTGCATCACAACGAGCGCGCCATCATGGGCCGCGCGCACCTTTCCGCGAGCGGCCGCTTTCCCCTGCTGGTGAAGTTCCTCGACGCCGCCGAGCACCTGTCGGTGCAGGTGCATCCAAGCGCGGCCTTCGCCGAGTCGAATCCGGGCGCGCACCTGAAGACCGAAAGCTGGTTCGTGATCCACGCCAAGCCCGGCGCCCGGGTGTGGCGCGGCGTTCGCCCCGGCGTCACGCGCGCGGATTTCGAGCAGCGACTGCGGAGCGGCGGCGACGTGATCGATCTGCTGGTGGAGGTGCCGGTGCGCGCGGGCGACTGCATCGATCTGCCCAGCGGCCTGTGCCACGCGCTTGGCGAAGGCATCACCGTGGCCGAGATCCAGACGCCCAGCGACACCACCTTCCGCGTGTTCGACTGGGGCCGCAACAACCCCGACCGTCCGCTGCACATCGATCAGGCCATGGCGTGCATCGCCTTCGGCGCCGCGCAGCAGCTTGAGCGCGTGCCCGTGGTGAACGCCGACGAGATGCCACCGGTGCAGACGCGCACCTTCCGCACCACGCTGCTTTCGCGCACCAGCCACTATCGCATCGAGCGCCTGCAGGCGCTGGAAGATGCCGAACTGCCGGTGATCACGCATCAACGCCCGGCCTGCTGGATGGTGTTGGAGGGCCAGGCGCGCTTCGAGGGCCCGCAGCCGTTTGAAGCGGGTGCATGGCGAAGCGTGCTCGTGCCGGCGGCAGCCGAAGGCATCACCGCCCACCTCGCGAAGGGCACCTGCCTTCTGCGCGCCAGCGTGCCCGACCCGATGGATCGCTGGCTCGCCTGAAGCGCGTAGGCTTTGGCGCATGTCGCGTGCCCGCCTTGCTGCACTGGCTCTCGCCGCCCTGCTGCCCTGCCTTGGCATGCAGGCGCCGCCCACCGCTCCCGCGCCGATCGCCAACGCCGACGCCCCGCTGCCGGTGCGCGGCATCAACGCGCTCGGCGGACGCATCTTCCATGTACCGCAGGGTCTGGCCTTCGAGTCGATCGCGCCGTTCCTGAAGCCGGGTGATGAAGTGCTGCTGCTGAAGGGCGTGCACGCGCCCTTCACGCTGACCGATCTGCGCGGCGAGCGCGGCAAGCCGATCATCATCCACGGCGAATTGGGCGAGGAACCGGCGCGCTATCCGCTGATCAAGGCCGCGGCCTTCGGCATTCGCCTGGTGCGCCCGCAACACGTGATCGTGCGCGACCTGATGGTGGCCAACGGCGTGGGGCCGCTGGTGATGGTGGAGGGCGAGCCCAACGCCGATCCGGGCGCCGCCCCATGGGAAGCCAACGTGAAGCTGTTCGGCCTGCGCCTGATGCAGAACATGCCCTCGCCCGAGCAGTGCGGCCTGCTGCTGCGCGGCGTGTCGCGCGTGGATGCCTCCAACATGTCGATCCGTGGCTGGAACCTTGCGGCGGTCGCCGTGGAGCGCAGCCAGCAGTGCAGCGTGCAGCAGGTGGTGCTGGAAGTGGCGAACGGCTTGCCGCAGGCGATCGGCATGCAGGTGGGCCAGGGATGCCGGCAGATCGCATTTGGAATGCTCACGTTTGGCCCGCGCGTGGGAACGGCGTTCCGCATCGGTGCGTGCGAAGGCGCGCCACCCGATGCGCCACGCTGCGCCGAAGTGCTGGTGAGCCGCTGCAGCGTGCCGGAGGCCAAGTGCTTCCTGT
The DNA here is from genome assembly GCA_903867275.1 of uncultured bacterium. Lineage (GTDB taxonomy): Bacteria > Planctomycetota > Phycisphaerae > Phycisphaerales > SM1A02 > SYAC01. The sequence continues at coordinate 3,311 of CAIPQY010000394.1, forward strand.
CGCTGGGCGCCGCCGAGAAGGTGCGCATCGAATGGAACACCGTCACCGATCCCACGCGCTGCCTCTGGCGCGCGGAACCCGAGTGCGGTCCGCCCCTCGAGATCCAGTTCGATCACAATCTGTTCGCGTGGATGCCCGGCGGCATCGAACTCCTGTGCGAGGTGCCTTCCACGGTGCCTGCCGAGAGCGTGCAGTTGCAGGCCAACCTGTGGTTCAGCGCCGAGATCCCCGCCGCGTTCGAGGAGATCGGCAAGCCCTTCGGCGTGCAGCTTGCGCCGCAGGTGCTTGACGTGGATCCGCGCATGGAACCCAAGGACGCCTCCCCCCGCGAACCGAAGGCGCAGGGATTCGGTTGGCGTGCCGGCCTGAACCCCCCGCCGGCGGGCTCCCGACCGCCATCCGGGGCCTCCGCGCCCACACCCCCCAGCGCGCCCGCCCCCTGAACGCGCCCGGCGTTGGCGGGCAACCCCAATCACGGCTATCTTTGCCACCCCCCGGTGCTCGTGAAGAGTTTCACGAACCCGGCCCCCGCACCCATTCAGCGAGACAACGCTTCATGGCCACCACAGGCAAGGTCGTTCAGGTCATCGGCAGCACCTTCGATGCCCAGTTTCCCGAGGACCAGATCCCCGAGATCTACAACGCGGTGAACGTCGAGTTCAACTTCCGCGGCGAGAAGACGATGCTGGTGGGTGAGGTTGCCAAGCACCTCGGCGGCGGCATGGTGCGCTGCGTGGCGCTGGCCAGCACCGACGGCCTGCGTCGCGGCGACAGCTGCCTGGACACCGGCGCCAGCGTGCGCGTGCCCGTGGGTGAAGGCGTGCTGGGTCGCGTGTTCAACCTGCTCGGTCAGCCCGTGGATGGTCGCGGCCCGGTGAAGACCACCGAGACCGCTCCGATCCATCGCGAGCCGCCCGAGTTCACCGACCTGAACCCCAAGACCGAAATTCTGCAGACCGGCATCAAGGTGATCGACCTGCTGTGCCCCTTCGTGCGCGGCGGCAAGATCGGCCTCTTCGGCGGCGCAGGCGTGGGCAAGACCGTGGTGATCCAGGAGATGATCGCTCGCGTGGCCCGAAACTTCGGTGGCTACAGCGTGTTCGCAGGCGTGGGCGAGCGCACCCGCGAAGGCAACGATCTGTGGCTTGAAATGCAGGAAGCGCAGTACACCGACGCCGAGGGCAAGACCGCCCACGTGCTCGACAAGGTGGCCATGGTGTTCGGTCAGATGAACGAGCCGCCGGGAGCGCGTCTGCGCGTGGCGCTGAGCGCGTTGACCATGGCGGAGAACTTCCGCGACAAGAGCGGCAAGGAAACCCTGATCTTCGTGGACAACGTGTTCCGCTTCACGCAGGCCGGCTCCGAGGTGAGCGCGCTGCTGGGCCGCATGCCGAGCGCCGTGGGCTACCAGCCCACCCTCAGCACCGAGATGGGTCAGCTGCAGGAGCGCATCACCAGCACCCGTCAGGGCGCCATCACCAGCGTGCAGGCCATCTACGTGCCCGCCGACGATCTCACCGATCCGGCCCCCGCCACCACCTTCAGCCACTTGGACGCGTTCATCGTGCTCGAGCGCAAGATCGCCGAGAAGGGCATCTACCCCGCCGTGGATCCGCTCTCCAGCACCAGCCGCATCCTGGATCCGCAGATCGTGGGCGAGCGTCACTACAAGTGCGCTCGTCGCGTGCAGGGCATCCTGCAGCGCTACAAGGATCTGCAGGACATCATCGCCATTCTCGGCGTGGATGAACTGAGCGAGGACGACAAGCTGACCGTGAGCCGCGCCCGCAAGATCGAGCGCTTCCTCAGCCAGCCGTTCTACGTGGCCGAGGTGTTCACCGGCTTCCCCGGCGTCACCTGCAAGCTCGAGGAGACCATCGAGAGCTTCGAGCGCATCTGCAACGGCGAGGGCGACGACCTGCCCGAGGGCTCCTTCATGTACGTGGGCAGCCTGGACGATGCCCGCAAGAAGGCCGACAAGATGGCCGCGGCCGTCTGAAATCCGCCACATCGACTCCATCCGACCCGGCCCCGTGGCCGGGTCGGTTTCATTTTGGATCAAAATGGCCGGCGATGGAATTTCGGAATTTACGAGTTCCGATGATGGGTTTGGGGGTTGGCTTACGCGTTTAGAAGCACGTCAAGGTGCATCCCGGGGGATGCATCAAGGCGCGAGCCCTTCCGGAGTCCGAACGCCTCGTCGAGCGGCCATTGCTTGTTGCGCGACGCGAGGATTCACGGATTGCAGGGCACCCCGCACTGCCCGGTCGCCCCTCAGCTGAAGCGACCGGGCAGGCGGCGGGCGTCTCCAGTATTCCCCTGTGCATGAGGCGCCGCATGACCGAATCCAAGCCATCGAACAAGTCATCCGGCGCCAAGCGGACCGATCCGCTGAAGGGGCTTCTGTCGCGGCACTATGCCACGCTGCGCACCATCGCCGAGCGCACCATCGCGCAGCATCGCCTGATGCAGAAGGCCGCCGGCCCCGATCGCATCAGCCCCACATCGCTGGTGGCCGAGGCGGCCCTGCGCCTGCTGCTGCAGCGCACCGACCTGAAGAACCCGGAGCATCTGGAGGGACTGGCGACCATCTCCATGCAGCGGGCGATCAAGGATCGCGCGCGCCGGCGAGGCACGCAGCAACGCGCCGTCTCGGGACGCGCCCGCAAGGATGCCGCGCAGAGCGACACCACGCCTGACGTGCTGCACGAACTTGAAGCGCTGCGCGCCATGCATCCGCGTCAGGCGGACATCGTGTCGCTGGTCGGCGTGAAGGGGCTGTCCGTCGAGGAGGCCGCCAAGGAACTCGGCATCAGCAAGCCCACGGCAGAACGCGACCTTCGCACGGCACGCGAGTGGCTGGCACGGCGACTGCGCGGCGCGTGACGGCGACCGAACGCCTCACTGCGTCGCGGTGGCGCCACCACCCTTGATGACGGCCAATTGCTGCTCACACTGCTTGATCTGCGCCACGCGATTCGCGGCCGGATCCGCCTTGGCCCACGATTGATTGCACCGCAGCAGCGCCTCGAGCACGGTTTGCCTTCGCGAGGCGGGCGCCTGCGCGGCTTCCAGACCAGCCAACGCCTGCTCCAAGGCCTGCGCTGACGCAGACCACTGCCCAAGATCCGTCAGGATGCTGCCGCGTCGACCCAGGAACACCCAGCGACGCGGATCGTCCTTGGCCACGGTCTTCTCGATGATGGCCACCGCCTCGGTGGAGATGGGCAGCGCCTCGGCGGCACGCCCCTGATCCTGCAGCGCGCGGGCGATGTTGTTCAGGCCCGACGCCACATCGGGGTGTTCGTCGCCCACGGTGGCCTTCCACACCCGCACCGCCTCGCGGAAGTTGGCTTCGGCCTGCGGCATGTTGCCGGCATCGCGCAGCGCAAAGCCGAGCAGGTTCTTGGCGCGCGCCACTTCGGGGTGCGTGGGGCCGTAGGTCTTCTCATACGCCGACACGGCCTGATTCAGCACGGCGATCGCCTCGTCGGCGCGACCGCGGCGCTGCAGCGTGTCGGCAAGGTTGATCTGCACCAGCGCCACATTGGGGTGCTGCGGCCCGAGCCCCTTCTCCATGATGCGGATCGCCTCGCGCATGTTTCGCTCGGCCGGCTCCACCTCGCCCAGATCCTTCTGCAGCAGCGCCAGATTGTTGTAGTCCATCGACAGTTCCAGCGCGTCGGCGCCCAGTCGATGGCGATTGCGATCGAGGGTCTCCTGGATGAGCAGCCGCGCCTCCTCGGCGCGCCCCACTTCCTGCAGGAACATGCCGAGATTGCC